>NZ_JBAWAC010000023.1:0-13132 GCF_049589095.1 Haladaptatus sp.
GTCCCGAGAACGGACGAGAAGACTATTTAGAATGTCGACTCGACGTCGTCGATCGCAACGGTATCCTTTCCGTGCGTTCGAGCGACGAAGACGACTCCGGACTCCTCCGCGGGAGGAAGAGAAACGAATTGGCGAGTGACGCCGCACCCGTTCGGATTCGATTCAGAACCCGTTGTAGTCCCGCGGGATCGCGGTTCCGGCGGTGACGTTCTGCCCGTCGCTTCCGGGAATGGGGTAATGATTGCTGCCGTTCTGGATTTCGAAGTGGACGTGCGGGCCGGTCGCGTTGCCGTCCTCTCCCATTCCGGCGATGTGCTGGCCTTGGCTGACCTGCTGGCCGTCCGAGATGGCGAAGCTGTTGACGTGGCCGTACTCGGTCCGGTAGCCGTTCCCGTGATTGATGTAAACGTAGTTGCCGTATCCACCGGCGTCGTAGGCGGTGTACGCGGTTCCGGCGTGGGCGGCGTAAATCGGCTGGCCGATGTTGCCGTTGGCACCGATGTCCACGCCGTTATGGAACCCGCTCGAACGCTGGCCATACGGCGACGTGATGTAACCCGTCATCGGCCACACCAAGTCCGCGCTGCCGCTGCCACCGGACGTGGACGTGAGATATCGCTCGACCGACCAGCCCCAGACGTTGCGGTTGAGCCAGTGAACACCCCACCATCGGTAGCCGCCCTTGTCGATGGGACCGTTCATAATTTCGCCCACTTCGCCGTCGTTCACCGTAGCGACGATGGGTTGGTCGGTTCCCGGTTGTTTCCGCGTGTTCAGCGCCGTGGTCGCAGCGACTCGCTCTCCGTCGGTAAATGCGGCCGCCGAACCGCTCAGTGCAGCGACCCCGGTAGTCGCCGCCGCGGCGGTACCGAGCGATTTGAGAATCGACCGTCGTCCTAATCTTCTTGACATATCAGAATTAAAAACTAAGTATATAGTATTAAATTTTTCTAGTTTCTAAAGTCATATATACGTATCCATCGGGAGCGGTGCGTAGTCGGCAACTGCAACCACGACGTTTTTGCGTGCGAACCCCTTCCGGCGAGACATGAGCGATACTGAGGACGTGGATTTGGACCAGTTCTTCCGCGACGTGGACAAGGTGTACAGCGAGTACGACAACGGATACATGGACGCCGACGCGGCCCTCTCGGTCATCGACGACCATCTCGAAGTGCTCCGCGCACAGGTCGAGTAATCGAAGCGAAGAATTATCGGGTTCCGTTTCGTCGCTTTCGGTGTATGACCGGCTTTTCGGACAGGGTCGAACACGTATCGATAAGCGGCATTCGGAAGGTGTTCGAGGCCGCAGGTGAGGACGCCATCAATCTCGGACTCGGACAACCGGACTTCCCGACGCCGGAGCACGCCCGGGAGGCCGCGCTGGAGGCCATCGAATCGGGCGCGACGGACGCCTACACGTCGAACAAAGGGATTCCCCAGCTTCGGGAAGCCATCAGCGCGAAACACGAACGCGACAACGACATCGACGTGCCGCCGGGGAACATCATCGCCACGGCGGGTGGCAGCGAAGCGCTCCACATCGCCCTCGAAGCGCACGTCAACGCGGGCGAGGAAGTCATCTTCCCCGACCCCGGGTTCGTTGCGTACGACGCGCTGACCCACCTCGCAGGCGGGACGCCGAAACCCGTTCCCGTGCGCGAGGATTTGACCATCGACCCCGCGGTTATCGAGGAAAACATCACGGACGACACCGCCGCGTTCGTCGTCAACAGCCCCGGCAACCCGACCGGCGCGGTGTCGAGCGAGGAGGACATGCGCGAGTTCGCCCGCATCGCGGACGAACACGACGTCCTCTGCATCTCCGACGAGGTGTACGAACACATCGTCTTCGAGGGCGAACACTACTCGCCGATGCAGTTCGCGGAGACGGACAACGTCGTCGTTGTCAACGCCTGCTCGAAGACGTACTCGATGACCGGGTGGCGACTCGGTTGGGTCGCGGGCAGCGAGCGCAGAATCGAGCGCATGCTCCGCGTCCACCAGTACGTGCAGGCGTGTGCGAGCGCCCCGGCGCAGTTTGCCGCGCTCGGCGCGCTGACTGGACCGCAGGACACCGTCGAGGAGATGGCCGCATCGTTCGAAGAGCGGCGTGACATCCTTCTCGACGGGTTGAACGACATCGGACTCGAAACGCCGACGCCGCAGGGTGCGTTCTACGCCATGCCGAAAGTTCCGGAGAGCTTCGTGGACGAAGTCCTCGAACGCGGCGTCGTCGTCGTCCCCGGCGAGGCGTTCGGCGAGCACGGTGCGGGCTACGCTCGCATCTCCTACGCGACGAGCGTCGAGGAAATCGAGGCGGCGCTGGAAATCATGGGTGAAGCGGCGGACGCGGTTCGCTGAATTTTCCGCCCTCTTTCGGCCTGAGACTTTATCAGCGATG
Source organism: Haladaptatus sp. (assembly GCF_049589095.1). Lineage (NCBI taxonomy): Archaea > Methanobacteriati > Methanobacteriota > Halobacteria > Halobacteriales > Haladaptataceae > Haladaptatus > Haladaptatus sp. The sequence continues at coordinate 2,405 of NZ_JBAWAC010000023.1, forward strand.
GCGTTGTCGGTCGATGCGATGCCCATCTCACGCCGCGGTTCCGGCGTGGTTCCCGCCGCACGCGCAGTCGCTTCGCAAGTCCACCCAGTGTTCATGCTTCCGCCCGTCGCCGCCTCGTGGTTCGGGAGTATGCTGGCCGGGGAATTCTCGCTCGCAACCGGCGGACTCCACATGGTCGCCATCTTCGCGGCCGTGTACACGGCCCACGTCAAGGACGGCTACGTCGATTTTTACATCCGGGGCGAGGACGAGGATCACCCGCTCACGGCGAACGGCTGTAAGCTCCTGCTCGTCGCCGCCGCCGTCCTCTTCTTGGCCTGCCTCGGCGGACTCTGGGTGACCGTCGGCGTCGGCGCGGTGCTCATCACGCTCCCGACGTGGTTCATCGGCTATCTCCACGCGCCGCAACTCGACACGAACCCCATCACGACGACGACCGGTTATCCGCTCGGTATCGCGCTGTCGATCCTCGGCGGTTACTACGTCCAGACGGGGACGCTCTCGCCCGTCGCCATCGCGTTCGCGCTCGTCTTCCTCGTCCTGCTCTCGGGCGTGAAGGTCATCGACGACGCCCAGGATTACGAGTACGACCGCTCCATCTCCAAACGGACCGTAGCCGTCGTCCTCGGGCAGAATCGCGCTCGAACCACAGCCTACGGACTCATTCTGTTCGCGTTGCTCTGTGTCCTCGAACTTTCGGTGTCGGGGGTGTTCCCGCCGAGTTCCGTTCTCGCAGTGGTGGCGTTCGGTGCCGTAGCCGTCGTCGCCTACCGGAGCGGCCCGGAACTCGCCACGATGTTGCTCATCCGTGGGTCGTACGTCTTCCTCGCGCTGTTGCTGACGGCGGTGTGGTTTCGTCCGCTCTCGTAAGCAGGGATACCTCGTCAAATCGAGAGGAACTTCCTTTCGTTCGAGCAACACCAATTCGGTCAGAACGGTCGTAGAGAGCTATATCCGCTTGCGGACTCTACGTTCTTACGGGTGGGGAACAATGACATCGACACGATCGAGCAACGTCGAAACGGTACAACAGATATACGAGGGGTTCAACGAGAGTGACCTCGACTCCGTCTTAGCCACGATGGCGGACGACATCGAGTGGGTCGAACCGGAAGGATTCTACTTCAGCGGGGTCCACCACGGACCCAACGCGGTGCGAACGAACGTCTTCGAACCGGCTAAGGGGGAGTTCGAGACGTTCCGAGTCGAACCCGACCGGTACGTAGACGGTGGCGATACGGTCGTCGCACTGGGTTCGTTCCACGCTACGACGAATACGGGAGAGAGAATAGAGAGTCCATTCGCCCACGTCTGTGACCTACAGGATGGCCACATCACTCGGTTCGAGAACTATACCGACACTGTGCTGTGGCAGTAGGCCGCAGACGCGTCTTTTTTCGAGATACCCGCGCATCGAGCACTCGGAGGACGATGGGGGCGATAACACATTCCGCCAGCGTACAACCACCTCCTATCCGGTTCTACTCGTCCCTGACATCGAACCAGACATTTGACTGAAATAACGCTTACACCCCCGCCCCCCGTTTTGTAATCGTATCCGTGATCGATCGACCCATAACTGAAGAAAAAGCCTACGCGTACATCACGCGTAAGGCCGCGCAGACCCGCCAACTGCTCGTCTTCGAGCACGCCAACGAGGACGTTGGCGTGCAGGTCCCGAAAGGGACGATCGAGGACGGGGAAGCCCCCCACGAGGCAGTCGTCCGCGAAGTGCGAGAGGAGAGCGGTTTGACCGACTTCGATTCTGTCCGTCCGCTCTCCACGGACGTGTGGAACCACCACGAGAAGCCGAAAGCCTACCGGCGGCACTTCTTCCACCTCGTTGCCGACGAACCGCGCGACGAGTGGCGACACAAGGTCACCGGGAGCGGGGAGGACAACGGCGTCGTCTACAGCTACTTTTGGATTCAGCCCGGCACGTGTTCGCTCGCCCGCGACATGGACGACTACATCGAGCGAATTCTGGAGTGAGTTCGGGTTGCGCTTGATTACGGTTCGGCCACGAGCATACGTCAACGTTTATCGGCGAAAATACCGTCGGTAGACGTATGTCCGACATGACTCACGACGAGGCCATCGTCAACGGCGTCCGTCTCCACTACGTCGAAGCGGGTGATGGCCCACTCGTCCTCCTCCTGCACGGCTTCCCCGAATTCTGGTACTCATGGCGCGACCAGATTCCGGCCCTCGCCGAGGCAGGGTACCACGTCGTCGCGCCCGACATGCGGGGATACAACGACTCGGAGAAACCCCACGGCGTCGAATCGTATCGAGTGGAGGAATTGGTCGGCGACGTGGTCGGCCTCATGGACCACTTCGGCGAGGACGAGGCGTACGTCGTCGGCCACGACTGGGGTGGTGCCGTCGCGTGGGAGGTCGGAATCCGCCACCCCGAGCGCGTCGCCAAGCTCGCCGTCCTGAACGCACCGCATCCGGGACGGTTCCGCGAAGTCCTGCGGACGCCCGCACAGCTCCGACGTTCGTGGTACATGTTCTTCTTCCAGTTGCCGTGGCTTCCAGAGGCGTATCTCTCCGCCCGAAACTACGACTCCATCGAGGGAATCTTCCGGGACACCCCGGTGAACTCGGACGCGTTCAGCGAGGCGGACGTCCAGCGTTACGTCGAGGCCGCTTCTCAGCCCGGCGCGTTGACGGGGTCCATCAACTACTACCGCGCGTTGTTCCGCGACGCCGTTCCGACGGGACTTCGGTCCCTCGTCGGCGGGTCGAGCCACTCCCTCGACGTGACGGTACCGACCCTGCTGATTTGGGGCATGGAGGATTTCGCGCTCGGCAACGAGTTGACCGAAGGGCTGGACCGTTGGATTCCCGACTTGCGAATCGAGCGCCTATCCGACGCCAGTCACTGGGTCCAAAACGACCGGCCCGAAGCGGTGAACGAATCGTTGATCGGATTTCTGTCCGAGTAATCAGTTCGAGTGGCAACCGGCCCCTTCCCACACGCTTGCGATGACGTGAGGTGCTCAGGTGCTCACCGGAGCTCTCGTCCCCGGATGAATCGCAACACGCCTGTTCCGATAGCGTATCCGAGGAACGATCCGATGATACCGATGATTCCGAAACCGACAGCCAGTGTCCACAGCGGTGCTTGGGCGGTCGTTGGTTGACCGACGAGCACATGCCCTTCAACGACGATGGCGTACAGGACGCCGGGAGTGAGACCGACGGCGAGGCTGGCGAGGTAGCCGCCGCCGCGGAACGCGCTCGCACCGGAGACGAACGGTGGGGCGTAGAAGAGCGCTACGGGAAGGAGCGTGTCGGCCAGTGTCGAACCGCTGCCAAGCGTCACGACGAGGAGGAGCGCGAGGACGATTCCCGCGTACCCCCCGACGAAGACCCACCAGTGTCGGTTGCGACCCTCCGACCGCCCCCAGAGCTCCGAGACTGTTGCCATCCCGTCGGGGTGCAACGGCAAAGAAAATAAACTTTCATCCGAAGTGGCACGTTTCGCCACCGGTCGAGTAACAGTTTTCCCGTGCCCCTTCCAATCATGAACAAGCATGACATACAGTGGCACCGAGGTGTCATCTCGGGCGGAGCTGCGTGCGATTCAGGACGAGCGACTGTCGGAGACGGTCGCACACGCCTACGAAAACGTCCCCCACTATCGTGACGCGTTGGACGAAGCGAATATCTCGCCCGACGACATCGGGAGCGTCGAGGACGTCTCGAAACTCCCGTTCACGACGAAGGAGGACTTCCGCGACAACTACCCGGACGGGATGTTCGCGGTCCCACGCGCGGAATTGGCCCGTATTCACGCCTCGTCGGGGACCACCGGGAAGCCAAAAATCGTCGGCTACACGGATTCAGACCTCGGAATCTGGCGTGAGGTGATGGCCCGGTCGCTCAGTGCGGCGGGCGTCGAACCGGAGCACGTCGTTCAGAACGCCTACGGCTACGGCCTGTTTACGGGCGGCCTCGGGTTCCACGATGGCGTCGAGGAACTCGGCGCGTGTGTCATTCCAGTGGGTGGTGGCAACACCGCCCGACAGATCGACATGTTACTGGACTTGGAAAGCGAGGTACTCTCGTGTACCCCGTCGTACTGTCTCTACCTCGCCGAAGCGATGGAGGACCGCGGCATCGACCCACACGACCTCGCGCTCGAAACCGTCATCATCGGCGCGGAACCGTTCACGGACCCGATGCGCGAGGAGATCGAGGAAGCGCTCGACGTGACCGCCGTGGACGTGTACGGTCTCTCGGAAATCATCGGACCGGGCGTTTCCATCGAATGTGCCGAAGCGCAGGATGGCCAGCACATCTGGGAGGACCACTTCTATCCCGAAGTCATCGACCCGGAGACGGCCGAACCGCTTCCCGAAGGTGAGGAAGGGGAACTCGTCATCACCAGCCTGACGAAGGAAGCCCTCCCCGTATTGCGCTACCGAACCGGCGACATGACGACGTTGAACTACGAGGAGTGTGAGTGCGGACGGACGATGGTTCGCATGGGCAACGTCACCGGCCGCGCCGACGACCTGCTCATCGTTCGCGGCGTGAACGTCTACCCGAGCCAAATCGAGGAAGTGATGATCGATCTGGACGCCGTCGCGCCACACTATCGCATCGACCTGACGCGGGACGGCCAACTCGACAGGATGAAGATTTCCGTCGAATACCACGAAAGCTTCGAGGACTCGCCCGCGGAACTCCGCGACCGGATCGATGCCTGCCTGCGCGAAATTCTCGACGTGAAACCCGACGAACTCGAAGTGGTCGAACTCGGCACCCTCGAACGAACCGAGGTCGGCAAAGTGAAACGCGTGTTCGACCACCGCTGACACGGCCACGACACGGTTCAATGTCTTTCAACGGTACGACGGCGTGACCGCGGGCGAGAAGATTGAAGCGACGTTGTAATCGGAATCCAGCGACGTTCGTCCGAAGTCGGTCAATCGATCCGGTTCGGAATCAGTTATTCGGAACCAGTTATTCGAAACCGGTTATTCGGTCCGGAGCCAATTATTCAACAGTGACTCACGCCCGTTCCGTCGTTCGACGCTGATGACGGTGCTGTACGCCGAGGAGCGAACGTCCTCGGTCGTGGAACCGAAGACGAACTCGTGGAGTCTGTGTTTTTGCGGTGCACCGAGAACGGTCACGTCGTAGTATTGGGATTGGTCGATAATTGCCTCGGCAGCGTCGTCGGCCTCCAAAATCCACTCGTCCACCCCTTCGAACTCGTCCAACCGTTCGTTCGCCGCTGTGACGTATCCCTTCGCGTCCGCGAGGACTCGTTCGTCCCCTGTTTCGGGAACGACGTGGAGCAGTTCGACCCACGCACCGTGTTTTTCGGCCAAACAACGCGCCACGTCGACGGCCCGTCCGGAGTGTGGCCCCCCAGCGACCGGAACGAGGATCGAGGACACGTCGCGCGACGTGTGTGCCCCACCGACCGAGACGACGTCGCAGTCCACGCTGCGGCCAACGCGTGTCGAAACGCTTCGGCCGAGGGGGGTCGGCAACGTGGATTCGGATTCGGCGACGACGACGACACCGGCCGAGAACTCCTCACACACGTTCCGTGCGATGGCCGAAACGGTCCGCCCGACGCGAGCCGCCGCCCGAGTCCGTACTTCGGACGACGAATCCACCACCGTTCGAAGCCTGTTTTGGGCCACCTTTCGCCGTTCGTCGAGCACCTTCTCCGCGAGGCCGAGCGGGGTTCCGGACGACCGGACGGCAACGTTGACGAGGACCAGCGTCCCACCGCGAGCGGCGGCGAGCGCCGCCGCGAACGAAATCGCCCGTTCGTCGTCCGCTCCGTCGGACAACACGACGACGTTCCGCCGCGATGGCCGCCCGCCGGTCGTCGCGTACAGTAACGATGGAGCCCAGGGCATGGGACTCGTGTTCATACCACACGCGATTTGCTGAAACCGTATAAATCACACTATTATCCCCGTGAGTTATGAATTTAAGAATAGATCAGCGATTAAATCTTCATTTTCGTTAGATGAACGTTTCGAATAGGGTCACACCCAACGATTTTCGAACAAAATGTACTCTCGATTGTATTCTTAGCAGGGTGGTGAGAATTCAAATGAATTTTCCAATAAGCACGATCCATTGACGAGTTATCGGGGGCTGCGGTACGGGAAACGATCAGGGTTTGTACACTCGGCCACGGAATATCGCGACTTCCGCCAGTCCGTCGTCGTCCACCGTGTCGCCGTCCACCGTTTCCGTGTTCTCCCCCTCGTTCCCGTCCGATCCGTCTTTCTCTACACCGACATCGACTCTGTACGTCCCCGTGCGCCGCGTCTCGTCCTCGCGCTCGGCGATCGCGACGAGCGTGTCACCGACCGCCGCCGCCGCGAGATACGAGATGTTCGTCTCCAGTGCGAGGGCCGTCTCACCGTCGGAATTGGACGCGGCGGCGAACGCCGCGTCCGCGAGCGAGTACACCAGGCCGCCGTGGGGCGTCCCGTGGAAGTTGAGCAGTTCGTCTCGAATTCTGAGCTCGGTTCGAGCGTGGCCCGATTCCAACACCGTGAGCTCGATGCCGAGGGTTTCACAGAACGGGTCGCTCGCGATTCTCTCGCGCCTGTCGTCCGGAACGTTCGCCATACATCGATTCAGTGCAATAATTACTTATATTCTTGCCGAGTGGATTTCGACATGCCTTACAGCTACGAACCGCACCACTTCGAGGACTTCGAAGAGGGCCAAACGTTCGAGAGCGTCGGCCGAACCGTCACCGAGTACGACTTCGTCCAGCACTCGGCGTTCACGGGCGACTGGACGGAACTCCACACCAACAAGGAGTACGCCGAGGACGAATACTTCGGCGAGCGCGTCGCCCACGGCCCGATGACGTTTTCGCTGGCCACCGGGTTCGTCTACCGCTGTGGCTTTCTGGAGCGGACCGTCCTCGCGTTCCTCGGCATGAACTACATGGACATCCCCGCACCCGTCAAGATGGACGACACCATCTCGCTCGACATGGAAGTCACCGGAACCAAGAAGCTGTCCAGCCGTGACGACGCCGGTCTCGTCACCATCGACACCACGATGACGAACCAGGAGGGCACCGTCGTCTTCGAGGGAGACATGAAGTTCCTCATCAAGACGCGGGACTGACTCGGATCGCTGCGAATCGACGAAAGTCACACTGTATATTTCGGTCGGGGATCGCGTTTCCACCCCCGACCTGTCCGAACATCCTTTATTTCTCCGAGTGAACAACCGGACATGACTTCCGACGCGCTCGTGGTCGCCGTCGTCCTCGTGACGTTCGGCTTGCTGTTCTTCAATCAGATCCGCGTCTACCCCCTCAGCCGGTCGTTGACGAGCGCGACGGGTGCGGTCGTCGTCCTCGCCATCGGGGCCATTTCCCCCGACGAGGCGCTGGCGAGCGTGGACACGAGCACCTTGCTCCTGCTGTTCGGCATGCTCGCGCACGTCGAAGCGCTCTCGTTGAGCGGGTTTTACGGGTGGGCGGGGTCGTACCTCGTGGATTACACCGGCACGGCCCGACGGTTGACCGTCGGGACGCTCGTGCTCGCGGCCGTCCTCAGCACGTTCGCGCTCAACGACGCGACGGTGCTCCTGCTGACGCCGATTCTCGTGAAGGTGGTCCGGAACGCCGACGTCGACCCGATTCCGCCGCTCATCGCCGTCGTCCTCGGCGCGAACATCGGGAGCGTGGCGACGCCGCTCGGCAACCCGCAGAACGCCTACATCCTGAATAAGAGCGGTTTGACGTCGGTCGAGTTCGTCACCCATCTCGCACCCGTCGCGTTCGTCTGCCTGCTCGTCGCGGCGCTCGTCCTCGTTCCGATCACGACGTCCGGAGTTCCGCTTCCCGAGGTTCCCGTCCCGGATATCGACGAGGCGTGGGCACTGTCGAGTCTCGCCTTCCTCCTCGCCACGTTCGTGTTTCTCATCCTGTTTCCCGACACTGACCCAGGGATCATCGCGGCATCGTTGGGTATCCTCCACATCTCGTGGCTTCAGTTGTTTCGGCGGGTTCCCGGCGAGGACGTGCTCCACGGGATGGACTGGAGCATCATCGTCCTCTTCGTCGGCATCTTCATCCTCGTCGGCAGTCTGGAACAAACCTCACTCATGAGCATCGTCGGTGGATTCGGTGATAGTTGGCGATTCGCCGGACTCACGTTCGTCCTCTCGAACCTCATCAGCAACGTCCCGGCCGTCGTCCTGCTCTCGTCGGGCGTGTCGGGAGATGCGGGGTGGCTGGTCCTTTCGGCGGTCAGCACCCTCGCCGGAAACGCGACGCCCATCGCCAGCGCGGCCACGCTCATCGTCCTCCAGCAGGCCGCCCGGCGCGGCGTGGACATCTCCATCGTCCGATTGTTGTCGGTCGGACTCCCGGTTTCCATCCTCACGAGCGCGATTGCGGTCTTCCTACTGCACGCCGGAATATGAGGCGGCGGGCGAAGAAGTCGATCAGCTTTCGTAGGTTCGGTCGATACCGTGACGATCCAACAGGTGGTGGACGATGTTGAGTTCCCAGTTCCTGCGGGTTGCGAGGGAAGTTTCGTATCGGGTGCTCTCGACGATGAATCCGGGAACGCCGAGGTCCGCATCGGTTTTATGAACGAGGTACGGTCGCGTCCCGTCGATAGTGTTCCCGCGCTGGAACCGATAATAGTCGGGGAACGAATCGTCGAGATGATAGCGATTCATGTACTCCGCCGTTGTGACCGCGTCCTCGCTCGCCCCCGGGGCGGTCGTCGGATAGATGGCTTGCCCGACGCCATCGGGGCCAACGTCCTCTTCGTAGATCCCCTGTGAGCTGTGGAGGTTGATCACGATGTCGGGATCGTACGACGCGATGACGCCCCAAATCGCCCGTGCGAGCGGCGTCGTCGGTGTTTCACCTGGTGGGAACTTCCGGTTTAAGTTCCCGTTGTCGTTGAGATAGGTGTCACGTTGGATGGCGACCGGGTTCGCTCGTGGAATCGTAACGAGCGTTCCACGGTTGATCGACCACGTTTTGATGCCGCCCGCCGCTTGATAGCCAGCGGGTTCGTTACCTTGAATCCCACCGACGACCACGGCGACCGGTCCTTCTGTTTGGGTATCAGTGATGTACACATCGGTTTCGTCCGGCGTCCCCTCACGGATAGTATACGTCGTACGAATCGCCTCACGAGCCGCACTTTCAGTAGCGAGTAGAGTGGAAGTTCCTGCGACGACAAGACCGGTACGGCGTAAAAACGAGCGGCGTGTTCGAGATGGTGCGGCAACATCGTTCGACTCTTTTCCAACCATAGGAAGGCATATTAATTTCAATATTAAAACTTATTCGATTAAGCTAGAAGAATTTTAATACAGATATACTAGTAAATGATGTACAATTGAGTTAGGGAATTATGGAGAATAGGAGAACACAGTTCGACTCGTTCGGAAACGGCCCTCGTGGCCAGGACCCCCGTCGTTCCCGTTTACCGAACCGTCACGTCGTCGAAGACGACCCGCTGGCCGCAGTCGAGATACGCGTCGTAGCCGATGCCGCCGGAGGACCACGTCGCGTCGCTTCCCACGACGTGCGCGATGCGGTTGCCGTCGGCGTCCCGGAGCGTCGCCATGTGGTTTCCGTCCTCGCTCCAGTCCACGACGAGTTCGTACCACGTCTTCTGCGAGAGGGTGTAGCCCGTCGAATTTGATCCGAGTCGGTGGGTCGTCCCGTTCTCGTACCGGAAGAGGATGAGGTCGGCGTTGGCGATGTCCACGCGGACGAAATACCGATTTTCGTCGTTTTGGACGCCGTACGAGAGGTTTACGTCCGCTGCGCCGCCGTCACCGCGAAGCCAGTAACTGACGGTGTCGCCCGCCGCGGGATACGCCGGAAGTCCGTCCGTGCTCGTCATCTCCGTAACCGTGTCCCCGACCGAGAGCGCGCCGCCCCTGCTTCGAGTCGGCGAGGAAACGACGCCCGCCCCGGATTCGCCCCGGTCGAACGAATACGCCGAGAGGGTGTCGTCGTCGAACCGATCGATCGCCGTGTTCAGGTCGTTCGGACACGACGGGTGGGCACACCGGGTGGTGCCGACCGAGTTGTTCTTTCGTATCACGTCGCTGGAATGATCGATGACGATGGCGTCCCCGGTCACGTCGAACGAACTCCCCTTCACCCTGCTTCCATCGCAGTACTGCAGGAGAACCCCGTCCCGGTCGTTGCCGGTCTGTTTTACACAGCAGGACCAGAAGACGGAGTTCGGTCGCCCGAAGGCTCGAAATGCGGCGCTGCCCGGATTCCCGATTCCCGTGTGGTCGGCGTCGCCCTTTACCTCGACGCCGGAACAGACGACCGGCGCGGGCGTGGATTCCGGCTTCACGGCATACATCGCCGCCGTGTCGTCCGTGCGGATTCGAATCTTCGTGTCCCGAATCTCGGTCGTTCCGCTTCCGGCGACGACGATACCCCCGTCGCTCGCCGCGTCGGCGACCTGCACCACGTCGCAGTTCTCGACTGTCGCGTCGTCGGCGAAAAGCCAGATGCCGCGCATATTCGTCGGGAAGTCCGGGTCCGAATGGGGTTTGTTGACGACGACACAGCAGTCCCGAACCGTGCCGCCCGACCCGGCGAGGCGTACGTTCGCGATGTTGTTGTTCTTGTACAGCCCGCCGTTCACCGTCACCGTCCCGGTGCTCTTTTTCGACTCGTAGAGGCCGTTGTTCGGGAAGCCCTCGATCCAGCAGTCCCTGCAT
>NZ_JBAWAC010000024.1:0-7194 GCF_049589095.1 Haladaptatus sp.
TTCTGCAGCAACTCGAACAGCATGAGACCGGCGAAGACGCTCGCCGCGAGCATGACGATGGCCGCGATACCGACCGGGACGGACGGCGCGACGACGACGGCGGTTCCGAGCAGTGCGCCGGACACCAGCGCCGTGAAAAACCGTTTGATGCCGGTGAAGGAGGCGAACTTCCGGACCAGCGTCGGGTCGAGACCGACGACTCGTGACCAGACGACGTACAGCGAGGCGACGAGGAGAAACGAGAGGACGGCGACACCCAACAACAGAAAGAATGCGTCTAACTCCATTCGTTCGACCCTGTTGGTACTCACGGTGTGATACTGGAGTATAAGTCTATCGAACGATATGAAGAGAGATGAAAGCAAGGGAGGGGTGGTGCAGTGTGGGGGTCTACGGTATCTCGGGATGAGAACTTACGTGAGAGGTTTGGTGACACTTTGGAAGGAAGCCATCCTTCCGCCAGAGCCTCCGGCACCGCCGACATACGCGCGCTCACACTGACACACTGACGCGCCCGAGTCAGGAGTTGGGCGCACTTACTCTTAGTACACCCCGTACCTTTGTTATACGCCAGCTAAACCCCCGAACAACCGACCTTATACGGTGATGAAACCCAACAGTCGGGGGGTTGTTTTTATCAGTCTTCCAACCCCAGGTCCGGTATGAATCTCGCTGACTGCTCGGTGGTCGTCGTCGGCAGCGGTTTCGGCGGCCTCTCGACTGCGTGCTATCTCGCCGACGCTGGCGCGGACGTGACGGTATTCGAGAAGAACGAACAGCTCGGCGGCCGTGCCAGCAGGCTCGAAGCGGACGGCTTCCGGTTCGACATGGGGCCGTCGTGGTATCTGATGCCCGACGTGTTCGAGCGATTCTTCGGCCACTTCGACCGAACGCCGAGCGACTACTACCGACTCCAGCAACTCGACCCGCATTATCGTATCTTCTTCAAAACCGACGACGAAACCACCGACTCCATCGACATCGTTCCCGATTTGGAGCGAAACAAGGAGCTGTTCGAATCGTACGAGGACGGGGCAGGCGAGGCCCTCCAGCGCTACCTCGACAAGTCCGAGGAGAGCTACGACGTCGGGATGGAACACTTCGTCTACACCGACCGCTCCCGGTTTCGGGATTACGTCTCGATGGACGTGGCGAGAAACGCGCGCGGCCTGAACCTCCTCGGATCGATGCAGGAACACGTCGAGGGCTACTTCGAGAACCCGCGACTCCAGCAGATCATGCAGTACACGCTCGTCTTCTTGGGCGGGTCGCCGAACAACACGCCCGCGATCTACAACCTGATGAGCCACGTCGATTTCAACCTCGGCGTCTACTACCCCGAAAACGGCATCGGCGACGTCGTGGACGGCATCGTCGAACTCGCGGAAGAACTGGGCGTCGAGTTCGAAACCGACCACGAGGTGACGGACATCACAGGCAACGAGGGCGACTTCTTCGTCCACAGCGGCGACTCTCGAACCGCGGCCGACTTGGTGGTCAGCGACGCCGACTACGCCCACACCGAACAGGAGCTCCTTCCGCCGGAATCCCGTCAGTACGACGCTGATTACTGGGAATCCAGAACGTACGCGCCCTCCGCCTTCCTGTTGTATCTCGGCGTCGAGGGGGACGTGGAACCGCTCGCCCATCACACCCTCGTCCTCCCCGAGGACTGGAATTCACATTTCGACGAAATCTTCGAGGAACCGGCGTGGCCCGACGATCCGGCCTACTACCTCTGCGTGCCGAGCAAGACGGACGACTCCGTCGCACCCGAGGGACACAGCAACCTGTTCGCGCTCGTCCCCATCGCACCCGGACTGCCGGACGGCCCGGCCATCCGCGAGAACTTCCGCGAGAAAGTCCTCTCCGACATCGAGACGAACACCGGCGTTTCGCTCCACGACCGAATCGTCTTCGAGAAGTCGTTCTCCGTCTCGGAGTTCGCCGACCGCTACAACAGCACGAAGGGGACGGCGCTGGGACTCGCCCACACGCTCATGCAGACCGGGCCGATGCGCCCCCACCACCGCTCCTCGAAGGTCGACGGCCTCTACTTCACCGGGTCGTACACGAATCCCGGCATCGGCGTTCCGATGTGCCTCATCGGCGGCCAGCACACCGCAGACGCCATGATCGAGGATTACTAATTTCGACTATCAACCGATGCTCGACTATCGAACGATGATCCGCTCCCTACTGAAACTGTCGCGGCCGCGATTCTGGCTCTACCTCGCCGGGCCGGTACTGGTGGGTCTCGCCTACGGCGCGTCATCACTCGGTGATCTGCTCTCGCTGGTTTCGCTCGCCCTCTTCGTCTATTTCCTCCTCCCGGCGAACGTCTTCCTCTACGGCATCAACGACGTGTTCGACGCGGACATCGACGAGGGGAACCCGAAGAAGGACGAGCGGGAAACGCGGTATCGAGGCGACCGGACGGTTCCGGTCGCGGTCGCGGTCTGTGCCCTCCTCGGCCTCGGGTTCCTCCTCGTCACGCCGTCCGCCGCGTGGCCGTGGCTGCTCGGGTTTCTCGTCCTCGGCGCGGAGTACTCCGCACCGCCGCTACGGTTCAAGACGACGCCGATCCTCGATTCGATCTCCAACGGGTTGTACGTCCTTCCCGGCGCGCTGGCCTACGCAACGCTGTCCGGGAGTCAGCCGCCGTTCCTCGCCGTCCTCGGCGGGTGGCTCTGGGCGATGGGCATGCACACGTTCTCGGCGATTCCCGACATTGAACCCGACCGACGGGCCGGGATTCGAACCACCGCAACCATCCTCGGCGAGTCGAGGACGCTGGCGTACTGTGCGGCCTGCTGGCTGGCCGCGGCGGGGCTGTTCGCGCTCCTCGACGTACGAGCGGGCGTACTCCTGTTGACCTACCCCCTCCTCGTCGTCGTGTGGGTCGCCCGCGACGTGACCATTTCGCGGGCCTACTGGTGGTATCCGGCCATCAACACCGCCGTCGGGGCCGTGTTGACGATGGGCGGCCTGTGGGGTGTGCTGCATGGATAGAGAGGCGGTCGAAACACGGGTTTCAGCGCTCGTCCGCGAGAACCGGTTCACCATCGCCGTCGTCTTTCCGCTCATCGGGGCCGTGATGTTCATCGTGGGCACCGAGCCGTGGGTTCCGGCGTGGCTCGCACGGAACCCCTTCCTCATCATCTTCGGTACGGTCGTCATGCGCTCGCCGCTCGTCGCCGGACTGCTGCCGCTCATCGACAGACGGGCGGGTATCGCGCTGTTGTTGCTGACCATCTACACCTATCTCATCGAGTTCGTCGGCGTGACGACGGGGTTCCCGTACGGGCAGTTCCACTACATCCTCGAACTCGGTCCGATGCTGTTCGGGACGGTTCCGGCGGGGCTTCCCGTCTTCTTCTTCCCGCTCGTACTGAACAGCTACCTGCTCTGTCTCCTCCTGCTCGGCCCGCGTGCGGACTCGCGGGTCGCCCGCTTTGCGGCCTCGCTCGCCGTCGTCGTCGTCATCGACCTCGTGTTGGACCCGGCGGCCGTCGCGCTCCGGTTTTGGACGTACCCCGGCGGCGGTATCTACTACGGCGTCCCGCTCTCGAACTACTTCGGTTGGGTCGTCAGCGGCGCCGTCGCGGTCGGACTGGTCGAACTCGGTTTCGACTGGCGGGCGCTTCGTGACCGCCTCGATTCCTGTGAGTTCATGCTGGACGACATGGTGAGCTTCGTCATCCTCTGGGGGGCGATGAACGCCTACTTCACCCACTGGCTCCCCGTCGGGGTCGCCGTCCTGTTGTTCGTCGGCCTCCGACGGATCGACCGCTTCGACTTCGCCGTCCTCCGTTCGGTCACCCCGTCCCGCTGAGCCGGAAAAATCAGCTCCCGCGTCCGAGGAGTACACCGAGGACGAGGCCGACGCCGATAGCCATCAGTGTTCGCCGGGATTCGGAAAACCGAACGAACCGCGTCCCGTCCGGCGTGACTTCGAGCGCGCCGACCGGTTTCGCCGTCGCGCCGCCACCAATTCGACTGCTTCCCCCGCCGCCGAAACCCCCGAACCCGTAGCCGACCTTGGCGATCGGGATAATGGTCCGGTTCTTGAGATGAACCGGAGTGCCGTACACGGTTTCGACGCCGACGTTCCGACGGAGTTGCTGGAGAAAGGCCTCCAGTCGCTCGAACGCGTCCATATCGTTCGCAACCGACGGGAGGACCAAATGGTTTTGCATACTGACGGCCCCCGCGCCGATTCGCGGCTATTTTCCGCTATATAGACCACTTAGCGACGCTTTTTTGGGAGCAGCGTCTCTCACGATCCGTGGCGCACCCAACGTTGACGTGACGGATCCTGCCATCACCCATCGGACAGCACCATACCTGCGGTTGCACCGTCGCCCCCTGTCGTCGCCAACGACTCGCTGTGTGACGGTGTTCGACGTTCACGAGGGTCTTCGGAACCTCGCGCCACACCCACCACTTCACGAACGCTTCACTTGTCACACCCCACCCCCTTCTCGATCCGCTTCGCTTCACGGACGCTTCAGTCGTCACGCCCCGCCGTTTCTCCCGTCTCGCTTTTCCAACCGCTCGATGCGCCCCTGTGCGATCAGTCCGGCACCGAGTAACCAGCACCCGACGCCGACCCCGAGCAATCCGAACGAGAGCCGTGATCGCGGCCCGTGAAGGGCCGTATCGCTCGGGGCGGTCCGCACGAGCACGGCGAGTGCGGCGGTCACCGTCCGTGTCTGCGAGACGACGTCGGAAATCCCGACGATAACGACCGGAAACGAGACGACGAGGAGCGCCGCTCCCAGTACGGTACAAACCGTCCCGACGGTGCCGAGGGTCGCCCGGTCGAACATGACAACCCAAGAAGACGGTGCGGAGGCTCTTAGCGTTCAGCGTCGGTACGCCCGGTGATACCAGACGGCGAAGCCAAGAACGAGAATCAACGCTCCTCCGGCGAAAAAGAGCAGTCCCGGCGGGATTCCGGCGCTCGTCGCGCTTTCGGCGACCGTCCGCGTCGTGTTCGTCGTACTCGACTGCATCGTGGTCGTCAGTTGATCCGAGGCCGTCGTGGTCGCGTGATGCACTGCCGTCGTCGTGTGATCCACCGTCTTACTCAGGGTGGACGTCGCGTTGTCAGCCGCTCCGCCCGCATTGTGGGCGGTCGTGCTCGCGTGCGTCCCGCTCGTGTGAGTCGTCTCGGGTGCGCTACCGCCCGCGTTGTTGGCGTGCGTCGTCGCCGCGCTATCGGCACCGTTGTCGGCGTTTCCCCCCGAAGTGCTGTCACTGCCTCCGGAACTCAAGGTCAACGATCCGAGAAGCGGCTTGCCGTCGGCGAGTCGCTGAACGACGAGGCTCGCCAGTCCGAGGACGCCGATTCCGCCGAGCAGGTTCTTGAGGGCGGACTGTAGCCCTCCCGTGTCCGATTCGTTCCCGGCGAAGAGGACGAGCGGTTCGGCCGTCGGGGCGTACACCTTCATTTCCCGACCTTTCTCGGAGTAGGCCGTGTCCGCGACTTCGACGAGGTTGCCGTCTTCCAGTTTGCCGAGGTGGTACTGGGCGTTTTGGAGGGAGGTATCGACGCGTTCGGCGATGGTGGCCGGGGTCGCCGGTTCCTCGTAGAGGGTGGCGAGGATGTCCCGGCCGGTTTGCGAGGAGAGGGCCGCGACTAACGCGTCCGCATCTTCGCTGTCGACGCCGACGACCCGCGGGTCGCGGTCCTCGTCCGCGACGGAATCGACGGTGGAGGGCAGGAAGTCGACCATACCCTATCATTCCAAGGGGAGACTATAACTTTGCACGGCACAGGTGAATCCGGTATCTTATTAATCCACCCTAAAAATACACCATCCGGTAAGCGAAGGCATGGACGGCGACGAACACTCGTTACGCGCACTGCTTCAGATTCTCGCGGAACCGCGTCGGCGGTACGCACTGTATCATCTCCGACGGCACGACCGGACGACCGTTACGCGCCTCGCGGACAGCGTGGCGGGGTGGATGGATGCCGAACAGGACGAACCCATCGAGTTTCCGGAGATTCTGTCGGACCTGCTCGACGTGACGCTCGAATTCGACGACGGGGCGATGTGAACGCCCGCGTTTGATTTATACACCTGCTAATACGAGGTTCCGGTGACGGGGGATTCAAGGCCTACTTTTGCATCCATACGTGTATGAGAGCGTTCGCTCCGGGAAGCGTGACGGCGGTGTTCGCACCGGCCGAATCGGGCGACGGATCGAAAGGCGCGAGCATGGCTATCGAGGACGGCATCGTGGCCGATGTTCGGGAGGCCGACCGAACCGAGATATTGCTGGACGGCGAGCGGACCGACTTCGAACCGGTCGCTGGTGTCCTCAACGGGTTGGCCGTGACGGCGCGCGTCGAACTCGAATCGGCGATTCCCATCGGCTGTGGCTTCGGAGCGAGCGGTGCGGCCACGCTCGCAACGGCGCTGTCCGCGAACGAAACGTTCGACCTCGGGCGCTCGCGCGAGGACCTCGTACAGGCCGCACACGTCGCGGAGGTGAACGCTGGAACCGGACTCGGAGACGTGTTCATCCAATCCGCCGGGGGCTTGATGATGGACGACGGCACGGGACGGCGACGGTGGGAACCGACGAACGCCATCGAGTACGTCTCGTTCGGCGGGGTGGCGACCAGCGAGACGCTCGGCGACGCCGACATCATGACGAAAATCGAAACCGTCGGCGGGCGAACCCTCGATTCGCTTCCCGGGGAACCGTCGCTCGAACGCCTGACGCGGGATGCCTGGTCGTTCGCACGAGAAATCGGGTTGCCGACCGAACGGGTTCGACGCACCGTGGCCGACGTGGAGGAAACAGGCGGCGCGGCGAGCATGGCCATGCTCGGTGAAACGGTCTTCGCCGTCGGTGTCGAGGACGTGCTTCCGAACCGAACAGAGATTTCGTTCATCGGTGCTGGATTGCTATAAAACGGTGTCTCAACCGCTCAGGCAAGTAGATTCATATACGGTGATACCCTCATTTTTCCGTATGGAGTACGAAATTACCAACGGACCGAGCAACGCGATCCTCACCGTGACGCTCGACGCGGACGAGCACATCGAGGCGAAGACGGGAGCGATGGTGAGTCGGAGCGAGAGTATGAAAGCCGACACCCAAATCGCGGCCGGCGATGGTATCTCGGGCATGCTCTCGCGAGCCATCAGCGACGAGCGAGAGATGGTGTCGAAC
>NZ_JBAWAC010000025.1:0-7077 GCF_049589095.1 Haladaptatus sp.
TAAAACGACCCGGTATGCACGACCGACAAGGCGGTGAGGCCGTCGCTCGTCGTCAGCCGCGCGGTTTCGTTTGCAAATCCGTGGGCGGGACTCACGAGCGCGAAGACGGTGTAGCAGACCGGCTCCGCCCAGATGAGCGGGAGCGTCGTTCTCGTGACCCAATCCTCCCGGCCGGTGTATTCGAGCGCGAAGGTCAGCCAGAGGATGGGAATCGCGGTGACACAGATTCCGATGAGCGTCGTCCAGCGGCGAGCGGAAACGAGCGAGGAACTCATCAGGACGAACAGCGAAAAGACGCACCATCCGGCGACAGCGAGCATGAGCGAGGCGAACGACACCGCGCCGGGAACGTCACGATTCGACCACGCGTGACGTGCGAGTACGACTCCGACACCGCCGCCGAGGGCGGTGCCAGTGAGAACGACACCGCCCGAGAAAGAGATAGAACCGAACATATCAGAATACGTTTCTGTACTGGGAGGGTGCACATAGCCGTTTCTTCCATTATCACCGTGGATAATCGGAGACCCGGATCCGTTCTTTTCGCTGGCGAAACGTTTACCAGCGCCATACCCGTAGCGACGGGCGATGACCGACGCGAACAGGGGTGGTGCGTGAGTGGAACTCATCATTACCGAGAAGGACAACGCCGCACGTCGAATCGCCGACATCCTCTCCGGCGAGAGTGCGGAGACCGACCGGCAAAACGGCGTCAACGTGTACAAGTGGGGCGGCAAGCGATGCATCGGGCTGTCGGGCCACGTCGTCGGGGTGGATTTCCCCCCGGAGTACAACGATTGGCGCGACGTGGAACCCGTCGAACTCATCGACGCGAGCGTCGAGAAACAGCCGACGAAGGAGAACATCGTCCGCACGCTCCGCTTGCTGGCGCGCGATGCGACCCAAGTGACGATCGCGACCGACTACGACCGCGAGGGTGAACTCATCGGGAAGGAAGCCTGGGAACTCGTCCGCGACGTGAACAAGGATGCGCCCATCAACCGTGTCCGATTCTCCTCGATTACGCAGAACGAAGTCACCTCGGCCTTCGAGAACCCGGACGAACTCGACTTCGACCTCGCGGCGGCGGGTGAAGCGCGACAGATAATCGACCTCATCTGGGGTGCCGCGCTGACGCGCTTCCTCTCGCTTTCGTCCCGGCAACTCGGCAACGACTTCATCAGCGTCGGCCGCGTGCAGAGTCCGACGCTGAAACTCATCGTGGACCGCGAACGCGAGATTCAGGCGTTCGACCCCGAGGAGTACTGGGAGATGTTCGCCGACCTCCGGAAGGACGACGAGGAGTTCGAGTCCCAGTACTTCTACCGCGACGAGGACGGCAACGAAGCCGAGCGCGTCTGGGACGAGGAGACAGCCGAAAAAGCCTACGAGACGATTCGAAAGGCCACGGAGGCCACCGTCGATAGCGTGTCGCGGCGCACCCGTACCGACACGCCACCCACGCCGTTCAACACGACCCAGTTCATCCGGGCGGCGGGGAGTCTCGGCTACTCCGCTCAGCGGGCGATGAGCATCGCCGAGGACCTCTACACCGCCGGGTACATGACGTACCCCCGGACGGACAACACGGTCTACCCGGACGATTTGGACCCCGAGGAACTGCTCGACACCTTTGCCGGAAATTACACCTTCGGAGAGGATGCCGAGAGCCTCCTCGAACAGGACGAGATCGAACCGACGGAAGGTGACGAGGAGACGACCGACCACCCGCCGATTCACCCGACCGAGGACATCCCGACCAAGGGCGAGTTGAGCGACGACGAGTGGGACGTGTACGAACTCGTCGTCCGCCGCTTCTTCGCCACCGTCGCGGAGTCGGCGAAGTGGGAACACCTCAAGGTGGTCTCCACGGTGGACGACCTGACCCTCAAGGCCAACGGCAAGCGCCTGCTCGAAGAGGGCTACCACGCTGTCTACCCGTACTTCAACACCAGCGAGAACTACGTGCCCAACGTCGAGGAGGGCGAGGAGTTGGCCATCACCGACACGCGGATCGAGGACAAAGAGACCCAACCGCCGCGGCGGTACGGCCAGTCCAGACTCATCGAGAAGATGGAGAAGATGGGTATCGGGACGAAATCGACCCGCCACAACACTATCCAGAAACTGTACGACCGCGGCTATCTGGAGAGCGACCCGCCGCGCCCGACTCGCCTCGCGCAAGCGGTCGTGACGGCCGCCGAGGACTACGCCGACCTCGTCGTCAGCGAGACGATGACCCGCGAACTGGAGGAGGACATGACCGCTATCGCCGAGGGCGAGGCCGACTTGGACGACGTGGCCGACTCCTCGCGGGAACTCCTCGCCACGGTGTTCGACGAGTTGGAGGAGTCGCGCGAGGAGATCGGCGAACAGCTCCAACAGTCGTTGAAGGAGGACAAGACGCTCGGACCGTGTCCCGAGTGCGGCGAGGACCTCCTCGTGCGTCAGAGCAGGCGCGGCTCGTACTTCGTCGGCTGTGACGGCTATCCGGACTGCACGTACACACTGCCGCTCCCGAACAAGGGTAAACCGCTCATCCTGGAAGACCGCTGTGAGGAACACGGCCTGCGGGAAGTGAAGATCCTCGCCGGACGTGGTACCTTCGTCCACGGCTGTCCGCTCTGCAAGGCCGAGGAGGCCGAGGAGGCTGAGGATCGAATCATCGGAGATTGCCCGGAGTGTGGGGAAGGCGCTGGGTCGGAGAGCCAGCGAGGCGAAGGCGGTGAAACCGCCGAAGAGCACGGCGGCGAACTCGCCATCAAGAAGCTTCAGACCGGCTCCCGACTCGTCGGCTGTACGCGTTACCCCGACTGTGATTACTCGCTGCCGCTCCCGCGCCGGGGTGACATCGAAGTGACCGACGAGCGATGTGACGAACACGACCTGCCGGAACTCGTCGTCCACAATGGGGACGAACCGTGGGAACTCGGCTGTCCCATCTGCAACTACGAGGAGTTCAAACAGCGCGAACGCAAGAGCGGGCTCGAAGTCATCGACGGCATCGGCGCGAAGACCGCCGAAAAGCTCGCCGAGGCCGGTATCGACACCATCGACGACCTGAAGGACGCCGAAGTCGAGACGGTCGCCGACCAAGTCAACGGCGTCAGCGAAGATAGATTGCGAAGCTGGCAGGCGAAAGCGGATTAGTCGGTCGCCGCGTCGTCTATCAGGTCGAACGCTTTTTCCCGAAGTTCGCCGGTCATGTGGAGTCCGTGACCGTCCACGTCCCGAACGATTTCTTTGCCCGCCTCCGCGGAAAGTTCCTCATCCACTGCTCGGACGATGACGCCGACGGTTCCGGTGACGGTTGCGCCGAGACCGCGGGAGACGGTTCTCACTCGTTGGTCGTCGGAAACGATCCCTATCGGGAGGTCAACGTCCGTTCGTGCCAACACGCTGGCAACGATGGCGACATCGCCGTTCTGCTCCGATTCACCGAGGATATCCTGTGCCTGTGAGTGGAACTCGTCGGTCGAAATGTTGGGTCCCACCTGACGACAGGCATCGGTTTCGACGCCATGGTTCGAGACGAGTCGGTCGATGTTCGTCCGTTCGGGTTCGGTCGTGATTTCGCCTCGAACCGTCGGGAGCACGACGGGAATCCCGTCGAAGTGCGTCACCAAATCGAGTTCGCCGACGGTCCCGAGCGCGATGAGCGTCGTCGCATCGAAAAGGAGTGGCGTCGAGGTCATAGGCTGCGGGCCGAATCCACATCCCGTTCGAGGTCATCGGGTGACAATTGTGAGGTGAGGTTTCGTTCGCGGGCGATTTCGAGCCATTCACCGAGACTGACGCCTGCGATTCTGGCGGCTTCGTTGACCGAGATATCGCCGGACTGGTATCGTTCGACTGCCGTTCTGATCCGAAGCTCCGAGAGTCCCTCACCGAGTGCCTTTCGGATGGTCGTACTACGGTCTTCTCCGAGCAACTCGGCCACTTCGTCCAACTGGTCGGCTTCGTCGTCCGGGAGTCGTGCACTGACGGACGTCATGTATACAAAGTATTACAGCGTATTCAGCAATAAAAGTGCGGGCAAAAGCAGCGGTTCTCCACGAACGGGTTACGAAGTTGTCATCGACGGTAGTCGTCTTGTATGAACAAAACGAACACGTAGAGTAGCCTCCTCCACACCGACTACCGTTTTCGGCACCATACTTCACTGACCTGAATATTCTATTTCAAAAACATTCATCGACATACATGTAGTGGGTAGCTAGTGGGGAGGGATGAGATGGCACAAACCACTGCAAACACGGAAATCGTTCGGGAGTTCGTGGAGCAAGCGTTCAACAATGGGAACCTCGAGGTGGCCGATGAGTATCTCGCTGAAGATTTCGTTCGCCACGACCCGGACATGGGGGAGGTTCGAGGACGGGAGAAGTACAAGGAGTTTATCGAGATGAACCGGACTGCGTTCCCGGACTATCACGAAACCATCGAGAACATCATTACGCAAGGCGATACCGTGATGTATCGATGGACGTTGCGCGGTACGCAGGAAGGCGAGTTCATGGGAGTCGCCCCAACTGGTAACGAGATAGAGGTGACGGGAATGATCGATATGCGCCTCGAAGACGGGCGAATCACCGAGCTGTAGGGGAATTTCGATGCCCTCGGACTGCTCAAACAACTCGACGCCGTTCCCGAGGGAGTTTGAACGACCAACGAACTCGACTCACCGCTACTTTTTGGTTGCCGATTCGACGAACTCCCTCATGATCCGCCCTTCGGCCCGGTGAAGTAGCCTGCTCGCCGCCGATTTGTGAACCTCGAACTCCTCGGCCAACTCCGTGAGCGTACACCCCCGCGGCGTGTCGTAGTACCCCCGCTCGACCGCTCCAGTGACGAACTCCCACTGCCGCTCGGTGAGCAGTTCACTGGAGTCGTAGGACTGAGTCAGCGACGAGACCTGATACGGAATCCCCGCCTTTCCCAACTCGTCGGCGTAGTTCGACAATCGCTCGTGCGATGCGGTCAGGGTAACGGAAAACCGGCCGTTTCGGAGGATGGTCGGATAGAGCGAGACGTTGTCCGACCCGCGAAGCGCGCCGTACAGTTCGGTTACGACGGTCGTGAACTGGACCAACACCAGCCTGTCGTCGTGATAGACGACGTCGGACGAGAGCACCTCCGGCGTGGCTTCGAACCGCCTGACGAACCGTTCGCCCTCTGTCGTCCGTGCTTCGAGGAGCGCGAGCGGGTGCTCCTCCCTCGACTGTGTCGCCAGCAGTCGGAACTCGTCGTCCGGAAACTCGGTCGAGAGGTCGGCCAGCCAGTCGTCCACGGCCGTGCCGTCCACCTGTAAATGGACCTTCGGCATACCCGGACGTCGGTCGGCGAAGCTAATAAACACGGAAACATGTTGACCCACGAACGCAGGCCGTTTCGTGAACTACTGCCGGTGTGGTTGCGATGTACCTGAACCACGAACGTACGGAGGAATCGAGATGACAAACGAAACGTCCGAAACGAACAAACGAATCGCCCGACGCATTCCGGAGGAGGTGTTCGCCGAGGGAACCCTCGATTTGTTGGACGAACTATACGCCGAGGACGCAACCGAGCACAATCCGTTCGGTGACCTGCGAGGGAGGGCGGCGATTCGTGAATCCTACGAGGGATTCATGGCCGCGTTCCCGGACATCACCCAGGAAGTCGAGGACATCGTCGCGGAGGGTGACACGGTCGCCATGCGACTCACGACCCGCGGAACCCACGAGGGACCGATGGGGGCACTCGAACCGACCGGACGGGAAATCGAGGTCCAGCAGACGGTCTTCACCCGCATCGAAGACGGCGAAATCGTCGAGCGATGGCTCCATCCGGACAACCTCACGATGCTCCAGCAACTCAACGTCGTGGACGCCGAGCTAGTGTAGTCGTTCGCCACCAAAAACGCGGAATCGAAACCGCCGTCTGAACGTTACGACGAGTTGACGACGTACCCGCCGGAGACGTCCACGTCGAACGACTCCGGTGACGAATCGGGCACGTCGAGGGTAACGGAAACGTCCCGGACGAAACTGTCGTCACGTGCGTGTTCGGCGGTGAGTTCGAAGGTGGTGCGGTTGCCTTGGGCGGCGAGCCACCCGGTTCCGGTGGTGGTGCCGGACACCGTCGCGACGGCCTCCACGCGGTCGTCCGAGTCGGCCGGTCCGGTGACGGAGAAGGATTCGAGCGACAGTTCCGCCCCGTCGGTCGAGACGGAAACCGTCGTGTCGAACGTCTTGTGGTAGGTCGGTGAGCCGCCGCTTCCACCGCCGGAGCCACCACGACCGCCGCTTCCGCCGCGACCACCGTCTCCACCGCTTCCGCCATCTCCACCACTGCCACCGCTTCCGGGTTCTTCGGTCAGCAGTTCGACGCCGAGTTCGGATTCGACGGAGCCGATCTTACAGAAGATGGTCTGGCGTTCGGACCCGGCAAACAGCAGGCCGACGAGTTCGCCGGACGAGTCGAGGAAGACGGGCGACCCGCTGTCGCCGCCCTTCGACATCGGTCCCGCGATGCACTGGTCGCGGAGTTTGATGGCTCCCGCGTCGCCGTAGTTCACGCGGACGGTCGCGCTGGTGGCCTTCACGTCGCCGCTCGTGACGCCGGTGGTTCGGCCCGATTTCGTCACGGTCTGGCCTTTGAGCGAGCGGTACTCGTCCCGCCGGATGCTCGTCGGCCACGAGTCGTCCAGTTTGTGGTACTCCGTGGATTCCTGTTCGGGGGTGACCGAGCGCGCCGCCACGTCCACCAGCGCACCGTCTTCGACGGTGACGTAACCGCGTAGTTCGCCGGTCTTGTCGTCCGGCATGCTCCCGCCGTCCATCGGTGACGGCTGGATGACGGGTTCGCCGAAGTCGGCCTCGTTGACCCGGGCGTAAACGTGGTTGTTCGAGAGGCGGACGAGGTCGCCCTCGGAGACCGAGCCTCCCCAGTTGGCCTTCGAGGTGTCGGTCACGCGGGCGGGGTACGGCCCGGCGGTCGCGGCCGTCGATTTCGCGTTGATTTCGCTGATGCCGCCGACGACGGGTCGATGGCGGTCCTTGCGGTCGCCCTCCGCCTCGGGAATGGGTTGGAGGATCG
>NZ_JBAWAC010000026.1:0-2949 GCF_049589095.1 Haladaptatus sp.
GGGAAAAGAGCGGGACGAGGTGTTCGCCGTGTTGTCCCATTGTGGGACAGGAGACGTCGGACGGGTGGGCGTCGGCGTGCCGCGCGACTTGGTGGGCGAGGCGCGCGGTTTCCGAGAGAGCGTAGCCGATACAGTAGCGTCGGTCCCATCCGAGTGCGTTCCACATTCGATGATTGATGGGGTCGAGCGGGTTCGTCACCGTAACGATCGGTCGTGGTTCGACCGACTTCATCCACGATGCGATACCGTCGACGAGTTCGCCGTTACGCTCCAGGAAGGCGAGACGACCCCCGCGCTTTGCACTGTCGGTGGGACGGGGGATGCTCGCGGCCACGACGATACAGTCGGCGTCGGCGACGGCCTCTGGACGAGGAGCGCCAGCAGTAACGGTTCCACTGCCTGTCGGCATCATCGCTCCGGCCGGATGTGAACCGTGGCCGATGCCCGTTCGTATATCGATTGCGTGGCCGCTGGCCGCCTCCTCCTGTACGTCGACGAGAGTAACGTCGAGGTCGGGGTCGAGGAGCGTGAGTGTATACGCAGTCGTGGCACCGATAGTGCCGGCTCCGCCGATGACGGATACGTCCATGCCAAATGATACCGTAAGCCAGTACTAAAATCATCGGGAGGTCACGGGATTCGATGGCATTTGCACGGCAGGTCGGTCCGACGTGGAAAGCGATCGCTGGAAGACGTTACAGGGCAAACTTTCTTGTTCCGGGTCACAATGGTGTGAACGATACCACCGCCTACCACGCGTATCGACCGGATGGACATCGGTTCCATCGACTTCATACAGTGCTACTTAACAGCAAAATCCCACAAGCGATCGAGAAGAGTCGAGCAGGTATGCCACCAGTTCAATCCTCAGCGGGTCGGCCGTCGTCCGGAACGGGCGGCGCGCCGACGACCAACCACACGTGATCACCGTCGCCGCCCTCGCCGTCGTTTCTGATTTGTCGTCGGGTTTCCGGCGGAAGACGAATGGCCGTGCCCGCCTCGACCGTGTGAGTTTCGTCGCCGATTCGAATGCGGCCCGGGCCTTCGAAAACGAGATAAAACTCCTCCTGTTCGGCTTGTCGGTGGAAGCTCATCGCATCGCCCTCCGAGAGGTACCACACTTTTGGCCGCATCTCGGTGCACCCGAGCGCCTCAACGAGGTTCACGTGCATGGTTCCAGAGCTTGCCGATGGTTCCGGTTCGATATCATCGATTCGGGTCAGACTGTAGTCGTCAGCCATATATTCACATGAGTTGGGAAGAGGTGATAAGGGTCAGGGTGATGGACGTCGAAAACGCGGTTATAGTACGTCGCGGAGCGCGCGCCCGACGCTCGATTCGATCTCGTCCTTCGCCGCCGAGTCGAGTTCGACAAGCGGTGGTCGAACGGCGGCGCTTTTCAGCCACCCGCGCGATTCGAGCGCGGCTTTCGTCGCCGGCGCGAACCCGTGAGTCACACACTGCTGGAAGAGGGGTGCGATGCGTTTCGCGCCGATTTTCCGTGCCCGTTCGGTATCCCCTGCGGCGACAGCGTCGCGGGCCGCGACGAACGTCTCGGGAATCACGTTCGACAGTGCATTGATGCCACCCGAAGAGCCCATGAGCATCCCCGGAACGACGTAGCTGTCGAATCCCTGAAACAGGCGGAAGTCGTCAGGCGTGCGGTCCGCGACTTCGAGGAAGTAGTTGAAGTCCCCGCTCGAATCCTTCAGACCGTGGACGTTCGAGCGACGAGCGAGGCTCGCGACCGTGGCGGGGGAAATCTCCTGCCCGGTACAGGACGGGATGTTGTAGAGGAATATCGGAAGCGACGCGTCGTCGGCGATTTCCGAGAGAAATCGTTCGTTGCCCGCCGGGTCGTTCGCGCCGTGGAAGTACGGGAGCACTATCAACGCCGCGTCGGCTCCGGCGTTCGCCGCCGTTTCGATTCGTTCGAGCGTGCCGGAGACGGTCGTATCGGCGGTGCCAGCGAGAACCGGCAAGCCGTCGGCGGCGTCGACTGTCGTCTCCAGCACGGTTCGGTACTCCTCGTCTGAGAGACTCGCGAATTCGCCGGTCGTCCCAGCAGGAACGAGGCCGTCCATCCCGGCGTCGTCGATTCGTGTGACTAACTCCGCGAGTGCAGTTTCGTCCACGTGACCGTCGTCGTACGGAGTGACGAGGGGGCACAGAACACCTTCGTATTCCTCCGGATTGAATGCAGACATGAGTAATGGATTCGTATGCGGGGAGTTAACTCTTCCCCGGCGGTCAGAACGGAATCAGAGACGGGCGCGAAGGTCGGCCATCACGTCGGCCGTCCCCGCATCGCCTCCGAGGTCGGGCGTTCGCGGAGCCGACTCGTCCGCGAGCTGTTCGACGACGACGCGCCAAAGGGCGTCGGCCGCTTCCGGTTCACCGAGGTCGTCGAGGAGCATCGACCCGGAGAGGACCGTCGCCAGCGGATTGGCGACGCCCTGGCCGACGATGTCCGGTGCGCTTCCGTGGACTGGTTCGAACATTGAAGGGACACCATCGGCGGGATTGATGTTCGCAGAGGGTGCGAGACCCATGCTTCCGGAGATGATGGCCCCGATGTCCGTGAGGATGTCGCCGAAGAGGTTCGAGGCGACGACGACGTCGAACTCGTCGGGACGACGGATGAAATCCATCGACGCCGCGTCCACGAGGAGACGCTCGGTCTCCACACCCGGGAACTGTTCGGCTACTTCTTCGAACACGTCGTCCCAGAGAACCATCCCGTACGCCTGCGCGTTGGATTTGGTTACGTTCGTGAGCTTCCCGTCACGCTTCTCCGCCTCCTCGAAGGCGGCACGGACGATGCGCTCCACGCCCGATCGTGTGAACACGGCCGATTGGATGGCGACCTCGTTGTCGAACCCACGGTGTTCGCGCCCGCCGACGTCCGCGTACTCCCCCTCCGTGTTCTCCCGATAGACGACCAAATCT
>NZ_JBAWAC010000027.1:0-3088 GCF_049589095.1 Haladaptatus sp.
GGACTGTCCTTCGACGAAATCGAAGCGCGCGCCGGGGACGGCGAGTGGGAACGATTGAAATGGGCCGGGCTGTACGCGCACGGGCAGCATCGGGGTTACTTCATGCTTCGCACGAAGGCCCCGGGCGGTCATCTGACCACGGAACAGGCCGAGGTCATCGGTGAAGTCGCCGAGGAGTTCGCCACCGCACCCGCGGAACACGGCGGCGATGAGCAAAATCCCGTGTGGGGAGACGCCTATCTGGACATCACGACACGGCAGGACATTCAGATGCACTGGATCGAGATCGAGGATCTGCCGGAGATCTGGCGGCGCTACGACGAGGTCGGTCTCACCACCGTCCAGGGCTGTGGTGACGGTGCCCGGAACGTGCTTGGATGTCCGGCCGTCGGGCTGTCGGAGCACGAGTGTTTCGACGCACAACCCGTCATCGACGCGGTTTCGGGCTTCTTTACGGGCAACCGGGAGTACTCGAATCTGCCGCGGAAGTTCAAGATGACCATCACCGGCTGTCAGGAGGACTGTGCCCAGTCACAGATCAACGACGTCGGACTGACGCCCGCCCGGAAGCGGATCGACGGCGAGGAGTACTACGGCTTCCACGTGAAGGTCGGCGGCGGCCTCTCCGACGGGCCACGAATGGGGTCCCCGCTCGACGTCTTCATCCAACCGGAGGACGCAGTGGAGTTCTGCCGCGCCGTCGCGCAGGTGTTCAAGGAACTCGGCGACCGGAACAACCGCGGCGTCTGCCGGATGCGCTATCTCGTCGAACAGCTCGGACCGGAAAATTTCGATGCGGCGGTTCGCGAGCGATGTGACGTCCCCCTCGAATCCCGTGGTACCGACCTCAGCGAAAGCTACACGGGAGACCACGTCGGCGTCCACGACCAGAAGCAAGACGGACTGCAGTACGTCGGGTTCAACGTCATCGCGGGACGCATGGGCGGGGACGAGTTCGCCGAAGCGGCACGGGCCGCGCGGGAGTACGGAACGGACGAGGCGACGATCCGTCTCGCCACTGATCAGAACTTCCTGATCTCCCACGTGCCCGCCGACCGTACCGCCGAGTTGCTCGACGAACCGTTCGCACGCGATTACCAACCCGACCCCGGCCCGTTCTCGCGCGGTGCCGTCGGCTGTACCGGGTCGGAGTTCTGCAACTACGGCATCATCGAGACGAAAAAGCGCGTCCGACGGTGGGCCAAGGAGCTGGACGAGCGGGTCGAGACGCCGGACGGGTTGGACGTCGTTCGGATGCACATGAGTGGCTGTTCGGCGTCGTGCGCCCAACCACAAATCGCGGACATCGGCTTCCGCGGCGAGACGGTGAAGGTCGAAGGGTCCGAGGAGACCACGAACGAGGAGGGCGACGCGGTGGTCGAAGGGATGGACGTCGGCCTCGGTGGCTCGTTGGGTGCTGACAACGAGTTCATCGACTGGGTCGAAACAGCGGTTCCCGCAAACGCGGTCATCCCCGCGCTCGAACGGCTCTTCGAGGTGTACGTCGAGGACCGAGTCGAGGGCGAACGCTTCTACGAGTGGCATCGCCGGGTCGGCAACGACCGCCTCCGCGACATCATGCGCCGTGCAGACGCCCCCGTCTCGAAGGGGGTGGCGCAGGATGACTGAGCGGCGGTTCCCCGGCGTCCCGGGCGAGTCCAGTTCGACCGGTTCGTCGAACGACTGCTGTGAGGACGGCCAGTGCACGTGTGGCGTGGATGAGGACGGGGCGGGTTCGTCTCCGCCGCGACTCCGCTCGGACGGCGGGAGCACCCCCAGCAACGTCGATGCCGACGGGAGCCTCGGCGAGGTTCAGTTCACCGAACCCACGGTGGGCAAGAGTCAGAACGTCGAGGGCTCCGACGCGAATCCGACGGCCAGACCCGGCGTCCCGGAGGGCGTCGAACTGGACACGCCGGGGTACTCCATCCGGAGCGAGATGAACGACATCGACACGCCCGACGAGAAGACGTGGTTCATGGAGTTGGACGAGGCGGTCATCGAGGAGGAGCGGTGTATCCAGTGTGGTACGTGTGTCGCGGCGTGTCCGTCCGATTCCATCGGCATCGGCGACGACGGCCTGCCGGAACTGGTGAAGATGTGTACGGGGTGTTCGCTCTGTTGGGACTTCTGTCCACGGGGCGGCCTCCGGTACGAACGACAGTGGAAGATCACCGGCGGCGACGACAACGTGTCGGGTGCCGGTGATCCGATCACCGAGTTCTCGGCAAAAGTCTCCGATAGCTGGCGGACGAACGCACAGGACGGCGGGATCGTGACGTCCGTCCTCGTGCACCTCCTCGAAGCGGGTGAAATCGATGGGGCGCTCGTCGCCACGGAATCCGACGAGGAGCCGTGGAAGGCCGAGAGTTTCCTCGCGACGAGCCGCGAGGAGTTGATCGAGAACGCCGGGAGCTTCTACAACCAGACGATGGCGCTCGGCAACCTCGACATGGAGCAGTGGGAGGAACAGCTTCCGGACAAGGACCCGGAGGACCTCTCGCTCGCGCTCGTCGGGACGCCGTGTGAGATCGAAGGGATTCGTGCACTCCAGGATTTCGCGTGGGACCACCAGTCCCACGAGGATGGCGTTCGCGCGATCGAGTACACCATCGCGCTGATGTGTACAAAGAACTTTAACTACGAGCGGCTCATCGGGGACCAACTGCAGGAGAAACGGGATATCCACCCCGAGGAGATCGGCAAGCTCGACGTCCTCGACGGGGAGCTACGAGTGTACGACCACGACGAGGAACTCATCGTCGCGGAGTCGATCAAGAACTTCCACGGAGCCGCGCTCAAGGGCTGTGACGAGTGTGCGGATTTCACCGGCTACTGTGCGGACCTCACCGTCGGTTCGGTCGGCAGCCCGGACGACTATTCGAGCGTCATAGTCCGGACCGAAACCGGACTGAAAGCGTGGGAGTTGGCCGAACCCGACCTCGAATACGAGGACCTCTACGACAGAAGTGCCGTCGGGAAACTACAGAGCTGGGACAAGAAGAACGCATTCTCGTCGTTGAACCGCCGGTTCGATCCGGACGCACCGCGGTTCATCGAGTACACGGAACACGCCGAACAGTACGGC
>NZ_JBAWAC010000028.1:0-2358 GCF_049589095.1 Haladaptatus sp.
TCTCGGTCATCGTCACCATCTCCAAGTCCGGGAAGCCGAACTGGCCGAGCACGGTCGAATAGCCGCTCATGTACGCGGCGTCGAGTCCGGCCATCTCCGCCAGTCGGGCGTCGAGGGCGTGATAGAGCCCGGGTGCGAAGACGTAGTTCTGGTCGTTCAGCATCTCTCGGAGTTCCTTTCCGGCGCGGTTCTCGATGTCTCTCGTCGGTGTTTCGGGTTTCATCTGTCGTCCTGTAGGGTGGCTTCGATTCGGTCGAGTTGTGCTCGGAGCGTTCGGAGTTCGCGCGTGAGTTCCGGCAGCGTCTCCGTTCGCTCGGCGGTGCGATAGCCCGTTCGTCGTCCGGTCGTCGGTCGGTACGGGGTTGGTTGGCGCTCGGTCTCGGGGATGAGCGGAACGAGCGGTGCTTCCTCTTCGGTGCGGTCGTAGCGTGTTCGGTCGGTCATATACGTCGTATTGTTCGGTTGAATTTCGTGGGGCGAGTCGTTCTGCGAGCGGTTCCGTCGTGTGCCGATGGGTGTGCTGTGTGTACGGACATGTGTTTCACTGCAGTTCTGGCGAGGATAGTACCGACAATAAACATTATGATTTATAATGATAATATTCATTAATGAGGTTTAACGACCCAAGGCCATTCAAGGGAGTATTAGTGTCGCGTGGTACCACATGACGTTCTCATCCCTGATTTCGGCTTCCCGTGCGCTTATCTCCGTTCGTCCCCGAGTTATTGTATGAAACGAAGGTGGGAGCGTGCGGAATAGGGTTCCCCGCCGATGGTGGCTCCTTCGGATGCTGTTGCTGTTCGCGTTCCTCGCCGGGGGGCGAGGAGTTCTCGGCGGCAAAAAACTGCAGGACGTGCCGTACGTCCCCGGGACGAACAACACGCTCGTGCTCGTCGCGCTCGTCGGCGCTGTCGTCCTCATCGGCGGCGTTCTCGCGTATCGAGCGGGAGCGCTGCCGGGAACGTCTTCGGCATCCGAAACCGAAACGGACGCGCCGGAGGACGGGTACAACTGTCGATACTGCGGGCGGAACTTGGAGCGGTACCGCAACCGGTGTCCCTACTGCGAAACGCGCGACCCGGTCGGTAACGAGGACTGGTAACCGGATTTTTGGGAGGGGTACGAACGGCCGGGAAGTTGTTGGGCCGTTGGGATTATGCGCGTCCCTCCCGATACACTATTCTCATGGAGAGACGACAGTTTCTCGAACGATTGGGGGGAGTAGTGGCCGGAATCGGTGTCGTTGGGGGGGTAGCCGACGGCGCGCAATCGGACGTGTACCGGAAACCGGTCATCACGTCATCGCTGATTCGTGAATGGACGCTCGAAGACGAGCGGACGGACAAAACGCCGATTCAGCAGGCGGATACGTCACTCGGTGATGCCTACACGAGCACGCTCATTTACAGAGACGCACAACTCGCATCGGTGCTCGACAAGTACGTCAGCGGAAATTTCGACGGTATCGTCGGCGCGTTCATGGCGACACGCGTCACGTTCGACTCCCCGGTTGCAATCTTCGCCCAGCCATCGCTGGTCGCCGGAATCGCAAAGCGGCGATTCGAGGAGACGTTGAGTAGCCTCGGTTTTTCCGACATCCGCGAGCGCTCCGCGTCGGAACGCGAGACGACGAACGAACAGGCCATCGCGGAGTACGAAGCCTACTACGACGCGAGCAAGTACATCACGCGACCGAACTCGCCCGTCTACGCCCTTCCGTCCGTCACGTCTGACGGGCGCGTGAAGACGGTCCTGTATCTGGAGGTGTTGAAACCGGGTGAGACGCTCCTGATAACGTCGGGTATTCGCCCGACGAATCGAATGCTACGTGACGTGTTCCACCGTGATCCGAACGCGTACCGGGCGGAACTCATCCGACTGATGCACAGCGTGAAGTAGGAAAACGGCGAAAAGCCTGAAATCCATCGAGTTCGATACGCAAGCGATGGCCAATTCTCCCGCTTCGGAGCGTCGATTTCTCCCGTTCTTCAGGCGCTACACGAAGACGTGGGTTCACGCGGTGGCGACAGCGGGACTGACCGCGTTCGGCACGTTGACCTTCGTGAATCAAGGTTTCGCGTTCGTCGCCGTCGCCATCTACGTCCTCCCGCCAGTCGTGCTCTACCTTCGCGGCGCGAATCCCGGCGTCGAAGGCGGCGTCGTTTCCCCGGAACGCGGCGACGGGGAGGCCACGAAAATCGACCCGGACGAGGATGACGGGAGGGAAGTGGATGGCAAAAGGGGGGATGACGGGAAGGACGAACGCGAGCGCGAACCCATGCGGAAATCCAACTCTTCGAAGGAACCCGAACCGGCGGGAGGATCCGAACCACTGAAGGGGTCCGACCCCTCGAACTC
>NZ_JBAWAC010000029.1:0-3619 GCF_049589095.1 Haladaptatus sp.
CCACCACCCCAACCGTGACCGTCGTTCGGAACCCCCCATCGTCTTCGATACACGACCGGTCCCCAAAAGGGTGTGTCCGCCGAACCGTCCTGATTTCCGAAAAAACGACAGTAACGAACGTTACCGCGTCTGAAGGTCGTCTTCGTCCTTGACGATACGGGTCTCCGCCTCGCCGCTCGTGTGTTCGTTGACGAGGTCGTAAAACTCGTTTTGCATCCCGGCGGGGAACGTCATGACGCCGACCCACGACCCGTCGTTTTGCCACTCCTCGCGCTCCAAATCGCCGAACTGCCGAATCCGCGCCTGTGCGCTTCCGGCGAAGTTGGCGGGCACCTGCACCGCGATGGTCACCTCGTCGAACCGAATCGGGATGACGGGACGGAGCGCGTCGAGCGCGTCGTCCACCTGCTGGTCAGCGGGCTCCATCGGGTCCACCGAGAATCCGGCCTGCTCCAGTGCGCTCTCGATGCGGTCCGGCGGGTGCGGCGCGTTGTCCATCTGCGGGTTGACCGCGTTGCGTGCGATTTGGGTGACCAACTGCTTGTGCTTCTGTTCTTGCATCTCCTTTCGCTGTTCGGCCGTGATCTGGATCTCCCCGCGCTCGATGACTTGGGGGATGATTTCGAGCGGGTCCGTCGTCTCGAAGACCGTCTCCAAATCCTCTTCGGCCGGTCGATCCCCCCGGCTCGCGTTCTCGAACACGTCCTCGGCGGCGATGATGTCCTCGATGTCCCCATCGAATTCGCCGCGTTTCATCGCCAGCGCCGCGTCCGGATCCACGAGGACTTCGAAGCGCGCACCGTGCGATTCGAGACGCGCCGTCACCGCCTCTTCGAGTGATATCATACCCGAAGGTAAACGCGCCCACCTAAAAGATGTTTCCCGCAAAAAACGTCGAAATTACTCTTCCGGCTCTTCGTCGTCCTCGGTTTCGAGGAGGTCGAGTTCGTCGAGGTAGCCCTCGACTTCGTCGTCGTCGAGCATGCGGAAGCGCTCGGTCTCGACGTCGACGGTGGCGAGGCCGACACCCGTCGGCGAGAGTGCGTCGTCGTTGACGGTGCCGAGGCCGCTCAGGGCGAGGTCGATACCGCTGTCCAGATCCATTCCTTCGCTGTAGTTCGATTCGAGGTAGTCCTGAATCTCGCCGCGGTCGGAACCGACGGCGAGTGCCTTCCATTCGTACGGCGTTCCGGACGGGTCGGTCTCGTAGAGACGCGGTTCGCCGTTCTCGATGCCGCCGATGATGAGCGCGACACCGAACGGTCGTGCGCCGCCGACCTGCGTGTACTGCTGGATGTGGTCGGTGACTTCCTTCGTCAGAGTCTCGACACCGATTGGCTCGCCGTAGCGCAGGCGGTTGACCTGCGACTGACGGCGGGCGAAGTCGATGAGCTGTCGGGCGTCAGCGACGTGGCCCGCGCTGGCGATGCCGATGTGGTCATCCGACTTGTGGAGCTTTTCGACGCTGGTCTGCTCCATGAGCGGCGACCGGGTGTGTTTGTCTACCGCGAGGACGACGCCACCTTCGGTCCGGACACCGATGCTGGCGCTTCCTCGTTTAACGGCCTCTCGTGCATATTCGACTTGATAGAGACGGCCGTCCGGGGAGAAGATCGTAATCCCTCGGTCGTACGCCTGCTGTTGGGCTTGTCCCTGCATAGTATCACTCGAAATCGAGTTCGGTCGCGCCTACGAACGAGTCATCGACCTGAATGTCGAAGACGCCGTCCCGAACGACGGCGGGTCGTTGCTCGTCCGCAAACACGACGCTTCTCTCGCCCGAAAGTTCCCTGCGGCGACCTAAATACTTTTCTTCACAACCTCGGACCGTCCCGCTTATACCACGGACGAACACGCCGACGGAATCGCCCTGTATCTCCTCGATACAGGCCAACACCGCTCGCGCCTCGTCGGTGTGTCCGCGCCGAGCGCGCACCAGCGCCTCACCCTCGCCGTCCTCGAACTCGAAACCGTAGACGGTCAGGTCGGCGTCGGCGCTCCCGGCGTCCCCGAGGAAATTCTGCGCGGCGAACCAGATGCTCCGCTGGAACGACCGTCGGTCGATGTCCGCGTTGGGCCACCCTTCGAGGCCGACCGCGAGATAACGCCAATGCGGCCTGATGTGCTTCGGGAGATGTTTCATTCGGGCTTCTGCTGTGGGTTGGGGATGGACGAATTTGAATGATTTGAATAGGGACGTTCTCGCGTCGAAAACTGAAGTCGGACGTACAACCGACGAACGCCGATCGAACAACTCACCAATCCGATAGAATTGACTCACCGTAGTCAATAATCCCACACGAAGTGTACGGGGTCTCGCCGAAAGGCCAGTGCTGGAACACTGACCCCGTATGCTTCCGAGGCTACCCGAAAGCATGACACACAACGAACCTTCTAATGAAAAGCGTATCGCCACCGCACAGACAGTGCTCTGTCTCAAGGGAATCGACCGTAGCGACGTAGACGAGCGGTTGTTGGAACTGATACACGAGCATTTCGAAGAGCGAGGCGAGGTCGTGCGAGAAATTTCGGTTCACGCGCAGCGACACGTAGTGTCCGAAGATTCGTGTCGTGAAACGCCGTGAAATTGGCAGGAGAGCCGCGAGCGGATTTTCTGTTTTCGTCCGACTACGATTGCCGACTTATGAGCACCGTACTGCTACGATGGAATGGTACATCTTTCGTGATTTCTGTACCCGAGCCGTATCATACCGCCACCTCGTCAGCGCGCGCCACCCGACTGAAAGAACTGAGCGATACGAACCGAGTCGTTCGTGTGGCTCGGCTACTGTCGTCTCGGAAAATGGAACTTCCCTCGAAAAGTCGCTCACACGGACCGGAATCTACGATCACGAAAAACCTGACCCGCTCGAAATCCGCAGCTATTCCGTCAGGCCGTAGCCGCGGCGGAACAGATACACGTCGATTGCCACCACGATGATCGTGAGCCCCGTCAGCACCCCTAGCGATAGGTTGGGGTCGAGTTCGGACGCGCCGAGGAAGCCGTAGCGGACGCCGTCCACCATGTACACCATCGGGTTGAGCATGGTGAGGGTCCGGAGGAGTTCCGAATTGAGGCTGTCCAGCGTGTAGAACACGCCGCCGAAGAAGACGAGCGGGCGGACGATGAACTGGTTCATCATCGTCAGGTTGTCCCAGTCGTCGGCCCAGAGTCCGCCGATGACACCGAAGCTGGAAAACAGCAGCGTGATGACGATCGCGAAGGCGATCAGATAGAACGGTCTGGCGACCCCGACGGACGTGAAGAACGCGCCGAGGACGGCGATGAGCGCGCCGACGAGCAACCCGCGTGTCGCCCCGGAGACGATGTAGGAGGCGACCATCCGCGAGTAGGACATCGGCGAGGTGAGCGTCTCCTCGATGTAGCGGTTCCATCTCCCGTGGAAGATGGAGAAACAGGAGTTCTCGAAGGCGTTCGAGATGGCTCCCAGCACGACCAGTCCCGGGAGAATGAAGACGATGTACGGGACGCTCTGTCCGTCAAACTTCATCATGCCGACGCGGTTGCCGAGGATTACGCCGAACACGGAGAAGTACAGCACGTTCGTCACGAACGGCGGGACGAACGTGTTCCGCGGCCGACGGAGGAATCGAAGGA
>NZ_JBAWAC010000030.1:0-1808 GCF_049589095.1 Haladaptatus sp.
CTGCATCGTCCTGAAGAGCGGCTACCTGAGTCCCGCGTGGAAAGCGGTCGCGGCGCAGGAGCTGTTCGCGCTCACGCCCGGCGACACGAACCAGCGGCTTGCCGATCTGCCGTACGAAAAAACCCCACGTCCGATGTTCCCGCTGGACGAGGACGTGGAGTGGGAACCGAAAAACGGCGCGAACTGACCCGCTTCGCGGGTCGTTCGCTCTGTCCGCTCTTTCGCTCGCCCTGTCCGTTTTCCCTCTTTCCCACTCAGTCCTCGTCGTCCTCGAACTGGTGGAACACGTCGGCGTACGCCGCCGCGTTCGATTTGTGCAGCGCCCAGAAACTCAGCAGGCCGATGTCCTTCTCCTCGGCCCAATCGAGCACCTGCTGGGCGGTGTCGGTCGTGAACCCGGGTTCGGCCACGTTCGGCTTCAGACTTGTTCGGGTAGATTCCCGCGAGCCAATCGACGGTTCCCTGTCCTGCGGAGGCGACGATGTCCGCAGTCGTCGGGTTGAAGTCCATCGTCATGATGTTCACGTACTCCAGTTCGACGCCCTGCTGGACCGCGTCCGAGACCATGTCCCGCGCGGGGGCGTAGTTCCGGTTCTCGATGCCGTTCTGTCCCGCCGGAACGGTGTAGCTGACCGTCACCTCGGGCCGTTCTGACTGGAGCATCGCCAGCGCCTCGTTGCGGAGTTGGTAGACGCTCCCGTCGCGTCCGGATTCGTCCGCGTTCTCGTCGTCGATGTCGAGGTGGGTGACGCCCAACGTGTCGAGGATCCCCTCGTATGCCTCCTTCAGTTCGGTGGCGTCCGTCGCGTCGCGGGCGACCACGCGGCCGTCCCAGCCGCCGATGGAGACCCACACGTCTACACCCTGGCTCTGGAGCGTCGAAATCTCGTCCGAGAAGTCCGACACCGGGCGTTGCCCGCTCGATGTGAGCCAGCCGGGGTTCACGCCGTCGCCGGACGTCCCGTCGCCGAGGAACGACACGACGATGCGGTCGGTGTTCGCGCCGGTCGTGTCTCCGACGACGTCGCCCCACGTCCCCTCGTACGGGGCGAACGCGTCGTCGTCCTTGGCGGTGCCGCCGCCCGAATCGCCGACCGAGACGCTACTGCTGGCCGACCCGGTCGCCCCGGCGTCGTCGGTCACGGTCAGCGTGACGGTGTAGCTACCAGCGCTGCCGTAGCTGTGCGTGACGCTTTGGCCGGTCGCGCTGCTGCCGTCGCCGAACGTCCAGTCGTAGGACGCCACCGACCCGTCCGAGTCGGACGACCCCGATGCGTCGAACGTGGTTGCCTCACCCGGTGCGGGTGAGATTGGGTTCGCGGTAAACGAGGCGGTCGGGTCCGTGTTGCCGTCCCCGCCGTCGCCACCGTCACCACCGCCGCCGCTCCCGTCGCACGGGTCGACCTTCACCCAGACGGAGTCGCTCGTTTCGGGTTCGTTGGCTTGGGTCCACCACTGGGCCTCCCACAGCGCGCCGTCGTAGACGACACGGTCGCCGTCCGTGTAGGCGACGTCCGACTGCCAGTCGGAGTAACCACTGCAGTCGGCCGCCGCCACCAGCCCGCTCGCGCCGAGCGTCAGTGCCGAAAGTGCCGATACCTTACGTAGTACGTTTCGTCGCGTTTGTTTCATGAGTTCGGTTGACGGGGTCGTGAGTCACGACCGGCATCGGTGTGCCGAAACTGTGTGACCGACCCTCATGGTTGGTTTGAGAGCACAACGATTTAAATTCACCCATTACTATAAAATAATATTTACATCTGGCACGGAACATTAAATTTTTCTGTCCTCTCGCGTCCGCATACGAC
>NZ_JBAWAC010000031.1:0-7821 GCF_049589095.1 Haladaptatus sp.
CACGTCGTCGGCGAGGTTCATGCGCTGGGTGTGGATTTCGAGGATACGGCGACGGCCCTCCGCGTCCGGGTTGGGCACTTCGATGAGGCGGTCGAAGCGACCGGGGCGGAGGATGGCGCGGTCGAGCATGTCGAAGCGGTTGGTGGCCGCGATGATGCGGATTTCGCCGCGGTCCTCGAAGCCGTCCATCTCCGAGAGCAACTGCATCATCGTCCGCTGGACTTCGGCGTCGCCCGACGTCTTCGAGTCGGTGCGCTTCGACGCGATGGCGTCGATTTCGTCGATGAAGAGGACCGCTGGCTCGTGGTCACGTGCGACTTGGAATAGGTCGCGGACGAGTTTCGCACCCACGCCGATGAACTTGTGGACCAGTTCAGATCCGGCCATCTTGATGAACGTGGCGTCGGTCTGGTTGGCGACGGCCTTGGCTAGCATCGTCTTCCCGGTACCTGGCGGACCGTAGAGGAGCACGCCGCTCGGCGGATCGATACCGACCTCTTCGAACATCTCGGGGTGTTCGAGCGGCATCTCGACGGTCTCCCGAACCTCGTTCATCTGCTCTTCGAGTCCGCCGATGTCGGCGTAGGTGACCTCGGGGCTCTTCGTGACCTGCATCACGCGAGCGCGCACGTCAGTCTCGTCGTCGAGCGTTTTCACGATAGAGAGGGAGTTGTTCACGGCGACACGCGCGTCGGGGTCGAGGTCCTCGCGCATTTCCTCGGTCACTTCGGTGACCGCTTCCTGGTTGTTGCCGTGTTGTTTGATGATGACGCCCTCGTCGGTAATCTCCTGTACCGTGGCGACGAACAGCGGTGACTGTTTCAGCTTCTTGTTCTCGTGGGTGAGCCGTTCGAGTTTCTGCTGATACTTGTTGTTCTCTGCGTTCGCGTCGAGAAGCTTGTCCCGCATTTCCTCGTTCTGGGATTCGAGGACATCGAGACGCTCTTGGAGAGCCTCTATTTGTTCCTGTTGTGACGTACTCTCCTCGTCGTATGGGAGTTCTACGTCATCCACAGTATCGGTCATCAGTTCCGGATAAGAGCCTGCATCTTAAGAGGCTTCGGGTGAACGACCTGTTGGTACACACGGACCATCCCAGCATTTTAATTCCTGAAGGTAATAAAAACGAATGGGAAATATTATTACGCTGTATCCGAAATGGATGATTGATGAGTGCCCCAGAGCTATCACGAACGACCGATACTCGGCTTCAGGACGTGGATTCAACCGCCACCATCCGCGATCTCCCTCCGAGCGCAAAGTTAGTCGCAAAGGTGCTGGAATACAACGAGACGATGACCCAAAGCGAACTCGCGGACGAGACGCTACTGCCCCCGCGAACCGTTCGCTACGCCCTGACTCGTCTCGAAGACGAAGACCTCGTGGATTCGCGGTTTTCGTTCTCCGACGCCCGCAAGCGCCTCTACACGCTCGACCTCTAACTCCCCGACCCACCTGAGGGTTTATATCTCATGGCGCGGCCAACGGTAGCCACTCGTGACACGACCATACCATACGCCTCTCGATCGGCTGACGCCGCTCACTCGATTCACTCCCTCCACTTCCCTCACTCGCTCCACTCACCCCATATCCACCACTTCCCCCGTTCCCTTCACTTCCTCTGTTTTGCTCACTTCGCCGTTTACAACGGTAGCTATCTTCCCAATTCCCGCTTCCGTTGCTCCACGGTCACACC
Organism: Haladaptatus sp.; assembly: GCF_049589095.1. Classification (NCBI taxonomy): domain Archaea; kingdom Methanobacteriati; phylum Methanobacteriota; class Halobacteria; order Halobacteriales; family Haladaptataceae; genus Haladaptatus; species Haladaptatus sp. Next base: position 1,697 of record NZ_JBAWAC010000031.1, read on the forward strand.
ATCGCGTCGGGCGTGATCTCCGGGTGTTCGCGGACGAACGACACCAGATTCCCGACGTACGACCCGAACGCCGGACAGCGAACCGGTTCGTCGATCGTTTCGAGCGCGGCCAGCGTGTTCTCACAGGCATAGCTCGTCGGTTGGTCGAAGTAATCGAGCGTTGCCGGTTCGATACCCAACTCCGGCAGGCTGGAAAGCACCCGTTTCAGGGCGCTCTTCGGAACCGGCACCCGGACGACCCGTTTCCCCGTCGCCCGTCCGAAGACTCGAAGCATCTCGTCCACCGTGAGGGGATTCGGATCACAGAGCTGGTACACCTCTCCGACCGATTCGTCCAGTCTGCTCAGTTCGTCGATCGCATCGACCACGAAGTTCCGTGGGACGACGTTGACCTCGTACGTCGCCGGGTTTCCGAGGGTCGGGGCGATGGCCACCGAGGGTTGACGCAGAAGCCACCGAAGCAGGTAGTACGGTCCGTCGTACTTCTGTGTCTCGCCGGTTTCGCTACTCCCGACGACGATTCCCGGGCGGTAAATCGTCGCGGGCAACCCGTTGGCCATCCGCTCCTGTACTGCCACCTCGGCGAGATACTTCGTCGTCTCGTAGTAGTTGTTGAACTGCTGGCCCTCCACGAGGTGGTCCTCCGTGAAGGTCCCGTCGTAGCGCCCGTTCACGTAACAGGTGCTCACGTACTGGAACCGCCGGAGGTCTCCACAACCGTCCGCGAAATCGAGGACGTTTTTCGTCCCGTCGACGTTGACGACCATTCCGACCTCCCGACTCACGGCGAGGTCGTACACGGCCGCGAGATGGTAGACGGCGTCGGTATCGGTTTGCAACGGACCCATCTCTTCGCCGAGACCGAGGTCCGATTCGGTGATGTCCCCCGCGAGGAGTTCGATGCCTTCCGACTCGTCCCCCGTAGACTCACGCTCGATTTCCCGCGCCCGTTGCTCGGCTTTCTGCCGGTATTTCGGCTGTACGAGGCAGGTGACCGAACGTCCACGGGCGACCAGTCGTTCCGTCAGCGCCGACCCGAGAAATCCCGGAAATCCGGTGAGAAAGACGGTCGTCTCGGACATCTATCGACGCTCCTCAAATGCCTTGAACGCACGCATCACGCCCGTCATCGCTCGTGTGTACCACTCCGTCGGAATCCGTCGCGGTGGCGCGAGCGAGGCGAACCGCTGTTCGGCGACCGTTTGTGCTTCCGTGTACTTGAGAATTCCCTCGCGGCCGTGACGGCGACCGACGCCCGAAGCCTTCATGCCGCCCATCGGTGCGTCGACCGACGCCCACGTCGCGTGATACGGGTCGTTGATCCCTACCGTCCCACAGTCGATTTGCCGGGCGACGTTCCATCCTCGCTCGGAATAGGTCGTCCAGACGCTCGCGTTCAGACCGTGTTCGGAGTCGTTGGCGAGTCGAATCGCCTCCGCCGCATCCGAGAACCGGGTGACGGAGACGACCGGCCCGAACGTCTCCTCGCGGGCGATAACCATCCCGTCCGTCACCTCCTCCAAAATCGTTGGCTCGAAGAAGTACGGCCCGAGGTCCGGCCGCGCGTTTCCGCCCGTCACGACCGTCGCTCCCTTCTCCACGGCGTCCTCGACGTGTGCCCGTACTTTCTCGAACTGCGCTTCGGAAACGAGCGATCCGACTTCGATCTCGTAGTCGAGCGACGGGGCCATCGTGAGGTTCCGGGTTCGTTCCGCGAATCGACGCAGGAACGCGTCGTACACGCCGTCCTGCACGTACAGTCGCTCGAAGGAGAGACAGAGCTGTCCGGCGTTCGTGAAACAGCCACGAATCGCGCCCTCGACCGCTTCGCTCACGTCCGCATCGTCGAGAACGAGCATGGGATTCTTTCCCCCGAGTTCCAGCGAGCACTTCACGAGGTTCTCTCCTGCGCGCTTCGCCACCGTCCGGCCCGTCTCGGTGCTGCCGGTGAACCCCACGAAATCCACGCCGTCGATGAGCGCCGGGCCGACCTCGCCCCCACGACCGGTCACTACCTGGAAGACCGTCTCCGGCACTCCAGCCTCCCGAAGCAGTTTCGTGGCGAACAGTGCAGTAAACGGCGTCTCCTCTGCCGGTTTCAGAACGACCGAATTTCCGGCCAACAGCGCGGGAATCGCATCCGAGACGGCGAGCGTGAGCGGGTAGTTCCACGGTGCGATGATCCCGACGACGCCGACGGGAGTCCGATACTCCTTCGTCTTCGTCGCGAGTGGAATCGCTCCATCTCGCCGACGTGGCCGCAGGAAGTCCGCCCCACGGTTCGCGTAGTACCGGGCGTTGGTCGCCACGTCGAGGACTTCCTCGAAGGAATGTTGTCGCGCTTTTCCGCTTTCCAACCCCATCACGTCGAGCAGTTCGTCCTGCCTGTCGAGCACGAGGTCGTGAAACCGGGACAGAAGGCTCGCCCGTCGTTCGACCGACCACGACGACCACTCGCGTTGGGCCGCCCGCGCACTCGAAACCGCCTTGGAAACGTCCCGCTCGGTCGCCGCCGGAACGCTGCCGATTTGTTCGCCGGTGAACGGGAAGTGGACGGGGATCGAATCGTCGGAACCGCTGTCAGCGACGGCGACCGTTCCGTCGAGGTCGGCGAGCAGGTCGGCTCGAATGTGAGCCGTCTGAAACGTCATGCACCTCTCAACGCGACCGTCACGGAAACAATTTATGAGAAGGGAACCTACCGAAAGCAATGACACGGGTGATTCACACGGGCGACACTCACATCGGGTATCGCCAGTACCATTCGCCCGAGCGACGGGACGATTTTCTTGCCGCCTTCGATAGGGTCGTCGAGGACGCCATCGAGGACGACGTCGACGCCGTGGTCCACGCTGGTGACCTGTTTCACGACCGCCGACCGGGACTCATCGACCTCCACGGGACGATTTCCGTTCTCCGGAAACTCCGTCGGGCGGACATCCCGTTTCTCGCAATCGTCGGGAACCACGAGAGCACGCACGGCCAACAGTGGCTCGACCTCTTCGAAACGCTCGGGCTTGCGACACGCCTCGGGCCGTCCCCGGTCCTCGTCGGCGACACCGCCTTCTACGGCTTGGACCACGTTCCGCTCTCGAAACGCGACGAACTCGAATACGAGTTCGACGAACACGACGCGGATGCCGCCGCACTCGTCGCCCACGGCCTGTTTCAGCCGTTCGAGTTCGGCAACTGGGACGCGGAGGAAGTGCTGACCGAGGCGTCCATCGAGTTCGATGCGATGTTGCTCGGTGACAACCACAAACCACAACGGGAGGAGGTCGCCGACGCGTGGGTCACCTACTGCGGTTCGACCGAGCGCGCCAGCGCGAGCGAGCGCGACGACCGGGGCTACAACATCGTCCACTTTTCCGACGACGTGACCATCACCCGGCGCGGCATTCAGACTCGCGATTTCGTGTATGTCTCGGTGACGCTCGGCGAGGACGATGGTATCGACCGCGTGCGTGACGCGATTCGGGAGTACGACGTGGAAGATTCGGTCGTCCTGATATCCATCGAGGGCGAAGGGAAGGACGTTACGCCCGCCCGCGTGGAGGAGTTCGCGCTGGAGGCGGGGGCGCTCGTCGCCCGTATCACCGACCGGCGGGAGATCGAAGCCGAAGCCGACGAACTGTCGGTTTCGTTCGCCGACCCGGACGACGCTGTGCGCCAGCGCGTCCGTGAGATGGGACTCAGCGAGGCCGCACACGAACTGGACGAACTCGTTCGCGCGAGCAAAGTCGCGGATTCGAACGTCCGGGCGGCCGTCGAGGATCACGTTTCGACCCGCATCGCGGACGATGTCGAGGCGTTCGAACCGATGGAAGGCGAAGGATCGGAATCGACGGACGAGGAATCCGAGACGGATGGATCCGATATTTCCGGTTCGGTGAGTTCGGATCCCGAAGACGGAACGGCTGTCGCGGTGGAATCAGCCGCTGATTCCCCGACCGACGACGGGTTCGAAGCAGGGTCGCAGGATTCGGCCGAAGGATCGATCGCAGAATCTCAGCCCGTGGAATCCACCGCGGATGGGGAAAGTACGGCCGACACGGAGAGTACGGCCGAAACGGAAAGCACGGACGATACGGCGAGCGCTGACGAAACAGGGAGCACGGACGATACGGCGAGCGCTGACGACACCGGTGACGCCGAAGCCGAGGCTGACGCCGCCGACGGAACCGACGGGCAGGTTTCGATGGAGGACTACCTGTGAAGTTCGAACGCGTTCGACTGTCGAACTTCAAATGCTACGAGGATGCCGACCTCACGCTCGATGCCGGAATCACGGTCATCCACGGTCTCAACGGGAGCGGCAAATCCTCCCTGCTCGAAGCGTGCTTCTTCGCGCTGTACGGCGCGCGAGCGCTCGACAGAACGCTCGAAGACGTCGTCACCATCGGTGCGGAGGACGCGGAAGTCGAACTCTGGTTCCAGCACGCTGGCGGGAACTACCACATCCACCGCCGAATCCGTGCGACGGGGGAGAACGCTCAGACCGCGAAATGCGTGCTCGAAACCCCCGACGCGACGTTCGACGGTGCCCGCGACGTCCGCAACCACATCGTCGGCCTGTTCCGGATGGACGCGGAGGCGTTCGTCAACTGTGCCTACGTCCGACAGGGAGAGGTGAACAAACTCATCAACGCGACGCCGTCACAGCGACAGGACATGATCGACGACCTCCTCCAACTCGGGAAACTGGAGGAGTACCGGGAGCGTGCGAGCGACGCCCGCCTCGGGGTGAAAAGCGTCCTCGACGATCGGAGCGGGAGTCTGTCGGAACTCGAATCCCAGATCGAGGGAAAGGAGGAGAAAAACCTCCACGAACTGCTGAACGACCTCGAATCGAAGCGCAACGAGATGGAGTCGGAGATCGAGCGGTTCGAAGGGAACCGCGACGAGGCGCGGAAAACGCTCGAAGGAGCACGGGAGACGCTCGAAACGTCCGAGGAAAAACGGGAAGAACTGGAATCTATTTCCGAGGATATCGAAACCCTGCGGGACGAAATCGCCGAGACGGAAGGGAAACGCGAGAACTGCCGAACGCAGGCGAGCGAGGTTCGGGAGAAGATCTCGGAGTTGGAATCGAACGTCGACGAACTGCTCGGCGAGACGACGCTCGAAACGGCCGACGAGGACGTGCTCGACGAGCGTTTGGCGGAACTCGATTCCGAGGACGAATCCGTCGCGGAGGAGTTGGAAGACCGGCGCATGAAGACCCAGATGTTCGACAATCAGGCGTCGAACCTCGGGGAACGAGCCAACGAACTCGAATCACGAGCGGACGAAAAGGGCCAGCGAGCGGAGCGACTCGACGCGGAAGTCGAGGAGACGACCGAACAACTCGAAACCAGCCGCGAGCAACTGACCGAACTGGACGAGGAGATCGAATCGTACCGGAAGCGGTTCACGGATTCCCCGATAGAGTTCGGCGAGGCGAAGGACCACCTCGAATCGCTTCGCTCGGACCTCACGGACTGCCGTGAGGAAGAGACCGACGTTCGGGCGAAACTGCAAACCGCGAAGGAGCGAGTCGCGGAAGCCGAACGTCTCCTCGATGCCGGGAAATGTCCGGAGTGTGGGCAACCCGTGGAGGAATCTCCGCACGTCGATACCGTGGACGAGGACCGATCCAGAGTAGCGGAACTGGAAGGGAAAGTGGAGTCGCTCCGGGAAACGCGCACGGAACTGGAGACGAGAATCGAGCGTGCGGAGGAACTCGTTACCGCCGAGAACCGCGTCCGAGAGCGCCAGAGCAACCGAAAGAACGTCGAACAGTTGGTCGAAAACCGGGAGGAAACCGTCGAGGAAAAGCGCGAAGAGGCCGAGAAGCTTCGGGAGGAAGCCGAAACGCTCCGTTCGGACGCGGAGGAACGCCGTTCGGACGTGGACGAACTCGAAGCGAAGGCGGCGACCCATCGAGAGGAAGCCGAAACGCTCGAAGCGAAGCGCGAGGCAATAGCCGAGCGCGAGGCGCGAATCGAGCGGATCCAAACCATTCAGGGGAAGATATCGGACGCGGAATCGGAGCTCGAACGGCTTGTGGAAACACGAAACCATCTGGAGGAACTCAACGATCAGCGCCGCGAGAGCCTCTCGGACAAACGGACGCGGCAGTCGGA
>NZ_JBAWAC010000032.1:0-10435 GCF_049589095.1 Haladaptatus sp.
GGAGGATGAGAGCGAGCGCGAGCGTCGGGTTCGGGAGCAAGCCGACGACCGCGCCGACGACCGCGCCGTTGAACAGGACCGTGACGAGGGTCGGCACGCCGAATCCGAGTCCGGCGAAGGCCGCCGAGATGGCGACCAACCAGTTGTTCGCGGCGATTTTGACGAACACGTCCACCGGAATCGTGCCGAAGACGTTGCTGGTCAGGTCGGGACGCACGCTCCGGAGCGTGAACGGTTGCGCCGCGAACCACCCGCCGACGCCGCCGAGCGCGAACAAGCCGAGCGTGACGAGAAACAGGAGCGGTTTCCGTGCGAGAAACGACCTGAGTTCGTGAAGCCCGCGGCCTAACGCGCCGCGAAGCGACCCACGACCCGTCGAAAGCGTCGGTTCCGCATCGAGATACACCGCCGTCTTCAACACGCTCAGCACGGGTAACAAAAAGAAAAGCAGGATGATACCCGAGACGCGACTGACGCCGACGAGTCCGAACCCGGCCGTCAGGAAGGCGAACACGCCGAACAACCCGACGGCGACGATGATGTACGCCGCGGTGCGCGCCACGTTGTGCCGGACGAACCCGCCGCTTCGACGGATTCCGGTCCAGATACCGACGTCGTCGATGACGATGGCCTGCGGGACGAACATGAACAGCAGGTAGACCACGAGGCAGACGACGAGAAATACGAGGGAGAGGACGAGGCCTCCGAGGAGGGTTACCACAGTCGGATCCCGCTGTGCGAGGACCGCGAGAACCATGAAGGCGAGGAAAGCGGTCCCGAAGGCGACGGAAACGACGATGAACGCCGCCAATCTGGCGAGCGAGAGCAGGAGAAACCTCGTCGCGTCCTCGCCCGCTCCGACGATACCGGCCGGGACGGGTCGCTCGTTTCGCAGGGCGGCCGTCACCGCGTGGACTTGGGCCGCACCGACGATGGCACGAGCGACGAACACGGCGACCAATGCCAGCAACATGGACACGGCGAGAATGAGGACGACCTCGGGTGTGAGCAGGCCGTGGAGTGCGTCCGCCAATCGGTTTGCCCGCTCGGGATTCGTTCCGGCTTCCGCCAGGTCCGTATGTCTGAACGCAGTGACCACGGCGTCGATACGCCCCGTACCGGCGAGAAGCAGGTAACACAGCACCAACCCGAGGATCGGAAACGTCTGGGCGATCAAGTTGATGCTCGACCCGGCGAGAAAGAACGGGAGGACGGTCGCCGGGCGGCCGAGGAGGATCGACCGGGCCGACGAGCTAGCGTCGCGGAGTTTCATATATCCCCACATCTCATTCGAATTAAATATGTTTGGCGGTGGTCGGTCGCCCCGGGGCGAAACCCGAACGGACGAATTGGCGGAGTTCGTCCGTTTTCCCTGATAGGTTTTTGCCGATCGTAACGTCGTTTTTCCGAAAGTAGTCCGAACCTACAGCGTTTCGAGCGAGAAATTGGCGAGGCGAAGCGTCCCGTATTCGATCGATCGGCGACCGAACGCGGCAGCACAGGAGGACAGCACCACCGACGACGACGGTGAGGGTGACGACGGTTACACCGGCGGCGCGCGGCCGGGGGATGGGACGTCCACACGGACGTATTATCCGATTAGTCAGCTCGGTACTTCGACTCACACCGTCCCTGTCGGGTGGTTATCGAGCGTATAATAAAGATAGATGAGATATCATATTAATTTGATGAGCACCTTTGGAATCAACTGGCGGCGGGCGGGACACGAAGCGAGCCAGGCGGACGGCGAAACCAAGCACGCTGACGAGGAGGAGACGTCCCGTCGATCCTATTCGCTCCGTGCCTTGCTTCCGGGTCCGTACGTTCGCTATCCGAAAGAGTAAGTGGAATTACCGCCCCCGTGCCAGTCGAGCACCGTCGCCGCCCACGTGTAGCCGGTTCCGGCCGCGAGGAAGCAAACGACGTCCCCCGCCTCCAGTAGGCCGTTTTCGAGTCCCGCATCGAGCGCGAGTATCTGATCCACGCTTTGGATGTGTCCGAACTCGTCCAGATAGTAGTTTTCCGCATCGAGCGTCGAACAGAGGTAGTCGTGGAACGACCGCTTCATGTGTGTGAGCGCCACGAAATCCAATTCGTCCCGCTCGTATCCCGACCGCGTGAGTGCGGTGTCGGCCACAGAGAGGAAGTTGTCGAGGCTCACGTCGGCCAACCGCTCCTTCATTCCGTCCGGGTCGGGCACGTCCAAGGTGTGAAGGCCCGCCCGCACCGTCGCCTCGCTCGGCGGGTTGCGCGACCCACCCGCGGGCATGACGACGTCCTCGGAAAAACTGCCGTCCGTGACGGCGGCGCTGTCACGAACCGTGGCGAGCGGGTCCTCCGGCGATGCTTCGAGTACCATCGCACACGCGCCGCTGCCGAAGTTGAACATGAACGAGGACTCCTCGTTCCCGTAGTCCACGAGGTCCTCCTCTCGACTCGCGGAGACGAGCAGGATTCGTTCGACGTGGTCCGCGACGAGCATCGACTTCGCCTGCCGGATGGCGATTGGCGCGCCAGCACAGAGCGCGTAGCTCTCGCTGGCGAACGCGCCCTCGGCACCGATTCGCTCCGCGACGTTCGCGGCGGCGCTCCAAACGACGAAGTCCTTGAACTCGCTGCCGTGGTACAGCACCGCGTCGAGTTCCGACGCCTCGATTCCGGCACGGTCGAGTGCCCGTTCCGCGGCGTTCACGCACATGTCCGTCGCGTGGTCGCCGTCGAGCAGACAGACGTGCTTTTCACGCACTCCCATCTTCTCGACGACGACGTCCTCGGGGATGCCGCTCTCGCGGGCGATTTCTGCGCCCGTGACGGAGTCCTCGGGGACGTAGAGTCCGTAGCCGGTGAGTCCGACGGTCGTATCCATCATCGTAAATACCTCCGAACATGTTCGGGAAGTGTCTTCGCAACCGGACCACCGAGGCGGTCACGCAGGGTGCCGAGCAGTCCGTTGGGAACGAACAAGACGAACAGGACGAACAGCGCGCCGACGTACAGGTCGGCGTGACCGTTCAGGAACGTCTCGATAGCTCCCTGAACCGTTAGTCCGTTGTAAATCGTCGTTCCCATCACTCCCGCGCCGAGATGGTCTCTCAGGTAGGGTAGGAGTCCGACGCCCTGGGCTTCCTTCGACAGGAACTCGCGGACCGACTCGTCGAACAACTGCCCGTAGAGCGGTCCGGCGAGCGTTCCGAACCCGCCGATGATGGAGGCCAGCAACGCGTCGCCGGCCACGAGGAAGTTAAACGTCCCGTCGGGCGAGACGGTTCGCTGATAGCCCGCCAGCAGACCGCCCGCGATAGCGGCGAAGAAGGCGCTGATGGCGAACGCGCCGAGTTTGTAGTGGAAGGTGTTGTACCCCACCGCGATTGCTCGCTCCTCGTTTTCGCGGATGGCAATCATCACTTTTCCGAAAGGAGAGTGGATGATTCGCTGCATGGCGAAGTAGCAGACGAGCACGACCAACCCGACCATGTAGTAAGACACCCCGGTCTGGTCGAGGTGAACGAACCCCAGCGAGACGGTGTCGCCCGTCAGCGCCCCGATAGCGAGATTCAGCGAATCGATACCCGGAACACCGATGTTGAGTCCGGCCGGACCGTTGACGAGAATTCCGTCGTGCGGGTTCGGCCCGACGTAATCCCATCCGCTGACGAAGACGTACAGCACTTGCGCGAAGCCGAGGGTAATCATGGCGAAGTAGACGCCCGTCAGGCGGAACGAAACCGAACCGATTGCCAGCGCGAGGACGACGGCGAGGAGTCCGGCCACCACGAGCGAAATCATGAACGGCGTGTTCGCCGGGAGGAACGGAACCTTGTCGTTGGCGGTGAGGATGACGAAGTACGCGCCGGTGCCGTAGAACGCGGCGTGGCCGAACGACAGGTAGCCCGTGTAACCGCTGATGAAGTCGAACGACATGGCGAACAGGCCGAAGTAGAACACCGGAATCATCGTCTCGACCTGCGGAAGGAGGGTCATCGCCTCCGTTCCGACTGGCGAGTTTTTCAACGCCGTATAGATGGCGGGGTAGGCCATGAGCACGAGGATGACGGCGAGGTGAACCATGTGGTCACGGGTGTACTCCGCGACCCACGAATTCTCGGTTCCCTTCGAAACGGTTTGTCCGTCGGTCCCGGTTTCGGTGCTAATGGCCCCCCACCTCCTCGACGCCGAAAAGGCCCTGTGGCCGCAGGATGAGCACGACCACGAGGATGAGGAAGATGGTCATCTCCGGCAGTCCGGCGAAACTGATGGCGTTATCGAACCACCACGTCGTGATGGCATCGACCATGCCGACGAGAAGCGCTGCGACGACGGTGCCGCGGAACGTCCCGAGGCCGCCGACGATGACGACGACGAACGCCGGAAGCAACGCCTGCGAAGCGACCGGAACGCTCGCACCCCACTTCGGGTCCCACATCAACAGGACGCCAGCGATGCCGGCCAGTCCAGTGCCGAGCGCGAAGATGACGGTGAACACCCGGCGAACGTCGATGCCGAGCGCTTCTGTCATCTCCGCGTCTTCGCTCCCCGCTCGGATGACGAGTCCGTAGCGGGTCCGGGTCAGGAAGGCCCAGATTCCGGCGACCGTGAGGACGCCGAACGCGATTTCGAAGAGAGCGAGGCCGTTCACTGAAGTCCCGGCGAAGCCGACCTGCGTGGTCAGGAAGCCGGGTTTCGTCGCGAAAGCGTCCTGCCACGCGGTTTGAGGTTGCATACCGTAGAACTGGACGACGATGCTGACGAGTTCGTTCAACACCAGCGTCAGCCCGAACGTCAGCAGAATTTGATACACCGGCGGTCTGTCGTACAGTTTGCGGATGAGACCGACTTCGACGGTCGTCCCCAACCCGGCCAGTAGACCGAAGGTGACGACGACGGCGACGAAGAACGCACCCATCTGGGTGAGCGAACTGCTCCCCGCCGAAACGAGCACGACCATTATCACCCCGCCGAGGTACGCGCCGAGCATCGTCAGCGATCCGTGGGCGAAGTTCAACACGCCCATCAGGCCGAAGATGAGGGTCAGACCGCTCGCAATCATCACGTACAGCGCGGCCTTGGCGAGACCCTGAACGAACACCGACACGAGCGTCGATGGGTCGAGGAAGTCGCCCAGTGCGCTGCCGAAGTTGGCAAGCGGGACGAGCGGAACGAGCGAAGCGAGTGGAGCGAGTATTTGGAAAATCATGCGGAGAGATACCTCCTGAATCGCTCGTCGTCCATCGAGACGTCGTTCGCGTCACCCGATTCGACGACGCGTCCGTTATCGAGGACGTAGAACCGGTCCGCGAGGTCGAGCGCCAACGGGAGGTTCTGTTCGACCAGCAGTATCGTGGTGTCGGTCGCTGCCTCGGCCAACGCCTCGGCGACGGCCTCCACGATGAGCGGGGCGAGTCCCTCGCTCGGTTCGTCCACCAGCAAAATTTCGTTGTCGCCGACGAGTCCGCGAGCGAGGGCCAACATCTGTTGTTGGCCGCCGCTGAGATTTCCGGCCTCGCGGTCGCGGTGCTCTTCGAGGGCGGGGAACGTCTCGAACGCCACGGCGAGCGCGTCGTTCACGTCGTTCCCTTTCGGCACCGCGACGCGGACGTTCTCCTCGACCGAGAGTTGGGTGAAGATGCGCCGTTCCTCGGGAATCCAACCGATCCCCATCTCGGCGACTTCGTGGGTACTCTTGCCGACGAGTTCGGTCCCGCGGAACCGAATGCTTCCTTTCCGTGGGGGGGTCAACTGAAGGATGGTGCGGAGCGTCGTCGTCTTGCCGACGCCGTTTCTACCGACGAGGGCGACGACTTCGCCTTCCTCGATTTCCATCGAAACGCCCTCCAGAACGTGACTTTCACCGTAGTAGGTGTGGGCGTCTTCGACCGAAAGTAGACTCACGCGATACCCTCCTCGGCCTCGTAGCCGCCGAGATACGCCTTCTGCACTCGTTCGTCGTCGCGCACCGATTCGGGAGGAGCGTCGGCGATGACCGAGCCTTGATTCAACACGACGATGCGGTCGCTGACTCGCATCACGATATCCATGTTGTGTTCGACCAACAGGACAGCGTGGTCTTCCGCCACGTCCTCGATGAGGTCGATAATCGTCCCGACGCTCTCCGAGGAGACGCCCGCGTTCGGTTCGTCCAACAGGAGCACGTCGGGGTCGCCCGCGAGCGCGACGGCGACTTCCAACTGGCGGGTCTGCCCGTGGCTCAGGTTTTGCGCCGTCGTGTCCGCGAACTCCGAGAGTTCGACGCGTTCCAGAATCCGGTGGGCTTGCTCCGTATGTTCCGGAAACGCGCGCGCGTTCCGCCACGCGTTGGCCGACCCGTTTCCATGGGCCTGGACCGCCACGCGAACGTTTTCGAGGACGGAACTCGTCGGGAAGACGTTCGTTATCTGGTAGGAACGATGCAGCCCCAACCGGGCCGTCTCGTGCGGCGGCGTATCGGTGATATCCCGCCACGACCCGTTCGTTCGAAACTCGATACTGCCCTCGCTCGGCGTGAGGACGCCCGTCAACAGGTTGAAAAACGTCGTCTTTCCGGCACCGTTCGGGCCGATGAGCGAACAGAGTTCGTCCTCTTCGAGCGAAAAATCCACGTCATCGACGGCGACGAGGCCGCCGAATCGCCGCGTCAGCCCCGTGGTTCGGAGCATGTTAGAGCGAGCAGGACATGCTGCTCGCGTCCTTCGGGATGGTCGCCTCCTCGCCGTCGATGGTAGCGAGCGGCTTCCCGGGCATGACGGCGGCGTCCCAGCTATCAGCCCACTCGTCCGTCGTCGGAACGGGATTGGCGACGGTCATCGAGGAGCGGGCTTGGTTGTTGTACTTCTGGAAGACGTAGCCGTCCTCACCCTTCGGCGTGTCCTTCACGGTCATGCCGCGCATGGCTTCCGCGATGTCGGTTCCCTTCGTGGACCCGCTCTCGCGGACGCCTTGCACAATGGCCGACGCCGCGGTGAACGTTCCCGAGGTGAACAGGTCGGGGACGACGCCGTAGGCTTTGGTGTACGAATCGACGAACGAGGAGTTGATGTCGTTGTCGTACTGATTCCAGTGGTAGCGGGTCGTGAACGGCCCGAGCTTCGCCTTTTCGATCTTCTCCTTCGTCAGCGGCTTGCCGAGGACTTTCTGCATCGTCTGGCCGACGACCTGATTCGTGATCTGGGTCGCAAAGCCACCGAAAACGCGGTAATCGTAGTCGCCGGAGAGGTACTCGGTGAACAGGTTCGGCAGCGTGGCGACGGTGAACCCGCCGACGATTCCCTGTGCGCCCGCCTTTTGCGCGTTGTCGAGCAGGCCCTTCCACTCGGAGTGACCCTGTGGAACGAACTTCTTGCCGACGATTTTCACGCCCTCGTCCTTCAGGACCTGTTCGTAGTTGTTCACGACGGCCTTGCCGAAGCTGTAGTCCGCGCCGAACAGGTACACCTTCTTCACGTCCGTCTGCGTCGCGACGTACTTCCCGCCGCTCCGGGCGTCCATCGCGGTGTTCTCGCTCGCGCGGAAGACGAGGTTGTTGCACGTCTCGCCGTTCGAGGTGATGTCGGCGGACGCCGCGGGACCGGCGATGTACGGGACGCCAGCCGTTTTCGCCACCGTCTTGATGACTGTCGTCGCCGAGGACGACGACGCACAGCCGAACAGCATGTCCACGTCCTGGTCCTTGACGAGGTTCGTCGCCAACTTCTGTGCCGTCGCCTGTTTGAACTTCGAGTCACGGACGTACAGTTCGAAGTCCACGTCGCCGACTGAGATGGTTGTCTTCCCGGTCTTGACGCCGGTCTTCGGCTTCGCGTCCGCTTTGTAGGCCAACCCGGACAGGAAACCCCAGAGGCTCTGTTGTCCGTAGTACTTCAGGCTCCCGGAGATCGGTTGGAGTACACCGACCTTGACCGTTCCCGATACGTCCTTCATCGTCGTTTTACCTCCCGTTCCAGCATCGTTACCTCCTTTCGAGTCGCTCGTTGTATCGTTGTTGTCATCGTTTCCGTTTCCAGTACACCCTGCCAGTCCAGCGATGCCGACCGCACCCGCCGACGTGAGGACGTTGCGCCGTGTCAGTCTCCGGTTCGTCATACCATCTATACCGGGTGCGAGAAGTGGCAAATACTGCTGGGTTAACATGTGAACTGACTGGCGCATGGGAGTGGCAAACGGCACTAATCACTGAATTCCGCAATCACTGAGATAGAGGATAGAGGTCTCGTAGGCAAGCAGCCATCCCGAGTGAACAAGTGTGATGTATGCAAATAAACTCGAATTTAATTACACAATCAGACAGCCAAAAAACTGATTCGAGTGGATGGAATACAATATTTCGTCGGGGCATCACTCCATGATTGTGATTGAATCGGTTAGCTCCCTCCCGACAACCGTGAGAAGCGCTCATGTGCACCCAATGGCTCCTCACGGTCTTTCGATACTGACGCTCGTTAGGAGAATGTAGACTCGGAAGTAGAGATAAGTTGTTAGCATTTGCAACCAAGTCGTTCACTGTCCGCGTCCCCTAATGAGCATTTGTCGAAGGGAAAGCGCATAGACATCCTCTCTCTTCGACGATCCCCGCTTTACAAGCGTTGTGTCTGTGAGAATTTTCCGCCCTGCATTTCGTTTTGGACGCGACACCTGTACTCGGTTGTGTTTGTCCATACCGACTCGACAACTACACAGAATCGTGTCGAGGCGGAGAAGGCCCGAGAGTAAACGATAACGATAGTGGTTGTCCGATACAGTAGCGTGTGAAATCGAGATCGCTCGGTGAAACCGTTCTACTGGGTCATCGTACCATCGAGATCTGGTGTGAGAAGTGGAGAATGTGTTCGGATTAACATGTGAACGGACTGTCGATACGGCGGTTCACATGTCAACCCGGAGCTTTTCCTCGTTGCCTCACGCGTTCGTAGATATGGTAGACGACGCGGTAACGCCGCCCGAGTTCGACCCCGACGAAGTACTGTACGTCGAAGACGACCGTTTCAGGCCCGAGAACGTCGCCATCGTCACGGGCGCGGCCTCCGGCATCGGACGCGCGGCGGCGTTCGCGCTGGCGGCGAACGGCCTCACCGTGGTCGGCACTGACGTGGACGAGGACGGACTGAGCGAGACCACCGACCGGGCCGAGGAGTACGGCGTCGCGGAAAACGTCGAGACCGTCGCCGCCGACCTCAGCGACGAGGACGAGATCGACCGTATCGTCTCGCACGCGGCGGACGCGGGCGCGGTGAAATATCTCGCCAACGTCGCTGGACTCCAGCACATCGACCCCATCGACGAGTTCCCGGCCGAGCAGTTCGACCTGCTCCACGACGTGATGGTTCGCGCCCCGTTCCTGCTGGCGAAAGCCTGCCTTCCCCACATGCGCGACAGCGACGACGGAACCGGCTGTATCGGCAACATGGCCTCGGTTCACGGCCACTACGTCACCTCGGACAAGGTCGCGTACAACGTCTCCAAGTTCGGTCTCCGCGGTCTCACCCAATCCATCGCGGCGGAGGGTGACGGCGACGTTCGCGCCTTCTCGATCAGTACCGCTTACGTGAAGACGCCGCTCGTGACGGATCAAATCCCGGACACCGCCGAACAACGCGGGATTTCGGTGGACGAGGTGGTCGAAGACGTGATGCTCGGCCAATCCCGGACGAAGGAGATGATGACGCCACAGGAGGTGGCGAACCTGTTCGTCTTCGGGTTCTCGAAGCACGCGAGTCATCTGAACGGCGGCGACCTGCTGTTCGACGGCGGCATGACGCTGACCTACGACTGAGTCCCGACACGCGGTTTCGATGTGACGGGACGAAAATAATGCCAAAACGAGAGACCACATCGAATTGCCGACGTGGTCATTCGGCGGGCAATTCACCAGTGTTACCCTTCGATCATCCCCACAGCCAATCCGTGAACCACACGGCGAGGCCGAGGAGGACTGATGCGATGCCGATCGGTTGGAACGGCGGAATGATCAGCATGACTACTCCGGCGGCGATCAGGAGGATTGCCAACTCCTCTTCCGCGTACTCTTCCGTGAACCGGACGAACAACGATCTGTTGTCCTCTTGTTCGGTTGATACGTTCTGTTCGGTTTCTTCGGTTGCCATATCTTTCCCCCGCATACGCAGAGGGGACGACCCTATTTCCCTCCCCCGTCAGTTCACGAAATCAGATCGTATCTGAGGGAGTCATTTCCACGTTATATTCCCATGGGAATGTCCGATTTAATACGCGAACATCGTATTTTTCGATTCGAAGGGACCGACCGGGTGATGGAAGCCGTTTCGATGGACCACATCCCCCGAGCGGCGGCGACGTATTCGACATTTCATCGGTACGTTCCCATTTGTGTCCGTTTCCCGTCCGTTGGCACGATCTAAGCGACCATTGAACCGACTCCCACGACGACACACACGTTCGAACGATCGTCCGTCGGTCGTTCCGACGC
>NZ_JBAWAC010000033.1:0-1645 GCF_049589095.1 Haladaptatus sp.
CTTCCGGGTGATAGCGCGCGCCGAACGCCACGTTTTCCCGCGCGGTCATGTGTGGAAAGAGCGCGTAATCCTGAAACACGAAGCCGAAGCCCCGTTCTTCCGGCGGGTCGTTCGTCACGTCGTGGCCGTCGAATCGGACGTGACCTTCGTGATCGTGATAGCCAGCAACCGTTTCGAGCAGGAGCGTCTTGCCGCTCCCGCTCGGGCCGAGCACGACGAGGGTTTCGCCCGTCTCGACCGAGAACTCGGTTTCGAGGTCGAACGAATCGGTTCCTTCGGTGGTGAACGTCGCCGCGATGTCCACGTCGAAACTCACAGGAATCCCCCCGATTTCGTCCCCGTGAGCAGTCGAACGACGAGGAAGATGCCCGCGCTCATCACCAGCAGGATGAACGCGACGGCGCTCGCGTGTTGCAATCCCGCGGATCGATACGTGTCGAGGATGTACACCGGCGCGTGCTGTGAGACGGTCTCCTTTCCGGTGAACGGGTAAAAGAAGTTCACGCTGTAGGCGACGATGGCAATCGCGCCGAACTCCGAGACGCCGCGCGCCCACGCGAGGACGCCGCCCGTGACGATGCCGCGAGACGCGAGCGGCACCTGAATCCGGCGGAACGTCTCGAACGGCGTCGCGCCGTGGCTTCGTGCGGCGTATTCGAGTCCCGAATCGATCGATTCGAACGCTTCACGGGTGGTGTTGACCGCGTAGGGTGCGCTCACGAACGTCACCGCCAGTACCATCCCGGTCATCGTGGTCAACACCGACGTCCCCGGAAACAGCCCGTGTTTTCCGAAGCCGAACAGGATGAGGATTCCGGCGACCGAGTGGGGAACGACGAGCGGCAGATCGACCAGGCTCTCCACGATCGCCTGTCCCGTGAAGCCGCGGGCGAGGAGGGAGGCGAGCGGGACGCCGAAGACGAGTGCCCCAACCGTTGCGAGGAGCGGGCCGTAGATAGTGAGGTACAACATCGTGTGAACTTCGGATGACATGGCCGTCTCGACGAGGAGGTCCGGTTCTTGATTGACGAAAAACATGGCGAACGGCATGCCGAGCGCGAGCAGGAGGACGACGCCGAACGTCGCGGCGGCCACGCCGAACCAGCCACGGTTCGCCCGCCATCCCAACAGCGCGGCGCTCACGAGCGCGACACCGATGTAGAGCGTCGGATGGCCGAGCACGTAGAGCGCCGCGAACGTGAGTGCTTGGACCGTCAGCACCGTCAGTACGACCGACCCCCGACCGAGCATCGCCGTGGAAGTCGTTCGATATCGCCCGTCCTCGTAGTTGGAATCGCTCATTGGTTTTCTATTGGTTCGTGTCGGGTCTCGGCGGCAGTTCGGAGTCCGGCTATAGCTTGAGCGGACCGAGTGCCGATTTGGCTTCCGCGTCGTTCATGATGGTCTCGGGGACGGCGTCCTTCTGACTCTTCGGGACGACCGCAGGGGAAACCGGTTTGAAGCCGTTGTCCTTCAGTATCTTTCCTCCCGGCTCCGTGATCATGTACTCGACCCACGCGTTCCCAGCCTCGGTGTTCTTCGCATTGCTCGGAACCGTCATTCCGTAGGCGATGGGCGCTCCAGTGTACGTCGCGCTGTCCGTCTTCACGCTCACCTTCGCGTAGTGTTCGGCGTACTTCTTCGT
>NZ_JBAWAC010000034.1:0-3783 GCF_049589095.1 Haladaptatus sp.
GAAATCGAGTTCGTCATCCGCCCTGCCCGCCAGGAGGACCTCTCGGGGATCGTCGGCGCGATTCGACAAGTCGCCCAGGAAGGGTCGTACATCGTCGCCGAAACCGTTGCGGACGAAATCGACCATCAAGAAGCGTTGCTCCGGCACAACGACCTCGAATCGCGGATGTTCTTCGTCGCAACCGTCGGCGACGAAGTCGTTGGCTGGGTCCACCTCCACGCGCCCGAACTGGACAAACTCAGCCACACTGCCGAACTGACCGTCGGCGTGCTGGACGAGTATCAGGGCCACGGCATCGGCAGCCACCTGCTCGAACGCGGACTGGAGTGGGCGGGTGCCAACGGCTACGAAAAGGTGTACCAGAGCGCCCCCTCGACCAACGAGAACGCCATCGACTTCCTCGAAGCCCACGGGTGGGAGACCGAAGCCGTTCGGAAGAACCACTACAAGATCGACGGCGAGTACGTTGACGAAGTGATGATGGCCGTGAAATTGTAGATAGGCCAACTATCGTCGATAATTCAGTCGAACCTCGATCCGCCAACATTTCGTATTGATACTCGAATTGTTCCAATTAATCAGGGCAACGAAAGTATTTTTACCGTCCTTTGAACAGTGAGAATATGCGAGAATCCCCACTTGAGCAGGTACGGCCGTTCGGATACGCCCTCATCGCTCTCATCTTTGTCGCCATGATTCTGCGTTCATATCACGATTTTACGGACCCTCGGGTCCTGTTTAATATCACGGGGGGTGTTCTCCTCGCTGTCTTTCTATTCGGATATCTCTACGTTTCGCGCGTCTCGAACCGTTTTTCCACACAACAGGAAGGTGTGATAATCCTGTTCGTCTCACTCCTTTCCCTGCTGGTGACTATTGCTCTCAGTCTCACAAACGCGAAATCAGTTCCTCGGGATGCGTACTTCACGTTCGCTGCGTTCTTCGTGTTTGGTCTGGGTCACATCGTTGGTCCGTACCTTCCGGTTCGCCCGCAACGGTCCATCGGCGTCGTTGGGGTGCTGATGGGTTTCGGTCTATTCGGTTTCTCGGTCAAGCTGTTTCAGTCCGGTTCGACGGTGATAGCGGCGGACAACGCGATTTTCGGTATCGCGCTCATTATCGTCGCGCTTCTAATGATGGTGAAACCGGACGGCATTATCTCAGATTAAAATACGGTTATCGCAAAAAATCGTTCTGCCGTTGCTCCAGTTAGACCGAAGGAAGTGACGGGAGCGAGGGGAGTTCATCCCAGACCCAATTGAGGAACTGGCTCTGTGGGTTTGACGGAATATCGGGTTCTTCGCCCGTGAGAAGACAGGCCATACATCCGGCACAGTTCGCTTCGCCGTTAATCGGCTGGCTACAGAAACAGTAGAAACAGACCACACACAGTATCGCACCGACACCGGTTTCGCTAGCGACACAGAAGTCGAGACAGGTTTCACAGGTGGTGAGCACGTCGTAAATCCACAACGCACAGTTCGTACAGGTTTCGTCACAGACCACACCGGCCTTATCCAAACCAATACTGAAAACGGTACTCTCAAGCCAACCTTCGAGCGTTCCTTTGATGATGTCGAATCCAATTCCTTGTGTCGTTACCGTTCCTCCCCCCGAGAGTTGTTGAGAAGTTTGGAGAGAGGCGAGGGGCGAAACCGACGAGATATCCAAGAGTTCGTTCTCTTTCGGAGTGAACTCGCCGGTGGTACTGGCCAGGTACTCCGGCGTTTCGATTTCGTCGGTTTCCGGATTTCTCACCGCAAGTTCGACTCGGAAGCCTCCGAGTGAGGTAGTCGCTTGCACCCTCGTTCGTTCGATTTTACCCTCGACATCGAGCGTCGAGAGCACTTGCTCCTCTTCCGCGTCGGTTGCGCCACGACTGAATTCGAGACCGGTGCCGACGTTCGCCAACGTCCCACCCGTTTCGGTCACCATCGAATAACCCGACGGTACCGACGGGAGGTCCCTGTCGAACGCGAAGACCGTTCCGATGTCACCGTTTCGATCAACGGCGAGGAGACGACCGTATTTCAAGTCAACCTTCATTACCACGAGCTCTCTCTGCGTCGCCGTTCCGTCGTCGAGAATATGGCGCTTTTCGACTTCATCCGGGCTGGGAAGCTGTGAAATACCGAGTTCGGCAAGAATACTCTGGACACCGGGTGCCTGTGCGATTCGTTTGACATCATCGTCCGTCGCGCTCTCTGCACGAACGGTCCCCCAACAGCGATTCCAGAACCGACCCACCGCCAGCGACACCGGCGATACTGGCCGCTGCAGAACTCTTCAACAATTTCCTTCGATTCAATCGTTTCGTTTTTTCATCTTGCTTTGACATCAAATGATCATTTCTAAACATACATAAAAATACTACGAAATAAACAAACATATAATATGACTACTCGGAGAAAATATTCCAGGCATTACTATGGATTTATATTCTACAGGTGTCGGATATTATCCTGTTTTATTAGATGAGCAACACACCATCGACAAAACTGAAGATTCATTTTCGCGCGGTGATGAGAGTTGGTATGAGCGACGAAAGCCACGACAACGTCGTCCCCGGGAGCGAGGAGGAAATCGCTTCCCCCGACGTTGCAGGCTACGATTTCAAGGGCGAGTTCGACTTCTTCGACATGCTGTCGTCGTACGAAACGACCGGGTTCCAGGCGAGCCACCTGTACGAGGCGATCGAACTGATCCGGGCGATGCGCGAGGAGGGCGCAGAGATTTATCTCACCTTCACCTCGAACATCGTCTCGTCGGGGCTTCGGGAGGCCGTCGCCTACCTCGCCCGTGAGGACCTCATCGACGTGATGATCACGACTTCGGGATCGATCACCGAAGACGTCATCAAGACCGAAAAGCCGTTCAAGATGGGCGAGTGGGACGTGGACGAGGCCGAAATGCGCGAGCGGGGTATCAACCGTCTCGGCAACATCTTCGTCCCCTCCGACCGCTACGTCTGGTTGGAGTCCTACCTCAACGACTTCTTCGAGGACTTCTTCGCCGAGGAAAAGGTGCGCACGCCGATGGAGTTCTCCCGCGAACTCGGCGAGACGTTGGACGACGAGGACTCCATCCTCTCCAACGCCGCGGACAACGACATCCCCATCTTCTGTCCCGCCCTGACCGACGCGGAGGTCGGTAACTTCCTCTACTACTACCGGCAGGGGTACGACTCGGACGTCGGCATCGAGATTCTGGACGACTACGACAGCCTCATCGAGAAGGGCCTGCTCGCGGACAAGACCGGCCTCATCGTCCTCGGCGGCGGCGTCCCCAAGCACCACGCCATCATGACCAACCTCTTCCGCGGCGGCGCGGATTACGCGGTGTACGTTTCGACCGGCATGGAAGGCGACGGGTCGCTCTCCGGTGCCCCGCCGCACGAGGCCGTCTCGTGGGGGAAGATCAAAGAGGAAGCGACGAACTACGTGCAGGTCGAAGCCGAGGCGACGTTGGTCGTCCCCATGATGCTCGCTGGTGGGTTCAAAGTCGATTAGAAGGCGAGCAGATTTTGGAGTCTGTTTTCTAGCGATTGCTACTGATGATGTCTGGACGGAAACTCGCAGTGTGACCTGTACGGCAACTTCGTGAGCAACTACCGAGCGGCAATGAAGACCGCACCACAGGCCACGTCCTCCCTAACCGACTCCTTCGCTCACTCCGTTCGCTCAGTCGTCCACCGTCAGAGCGAAGCTCTGACGAGCCGTTCGCTCGCTACCGCTCGCGAAGACCTCGCGCGGGGCACCAAAGGTGCGCCACCGTCAGAGCAAC
>NZ_JBAWAC010000035.1:0-2792 GCF_049589095.1 Haladaptatus sp.
CCAGCACGTCGCCGTAGGATTTCCGCAGGTCCGAGAGGTCGATTCCGGCCTGTTCCGTCTCTATCTCGGCGGCGGTGTCAGGTGCCGACTCGTTGTCGGCTTGGGTGAGTTCGGAGGACACGAATCAGCCCTCCACCGACCCGAAGGTCAGTCCCTCGACCATGTACTTCTCCAGGTAAACGAACATGATGATGATGGGAATGCTGGTCAACAGCGATGCGGCCATGATCTGTCCCCACACTTGGTGGAACCCGGACGAGAGCGCGTCCAGACCGATTGGAAGCGTGAAGTTCGTGCGGGTGCTGAGGAAGATGCTGGCGAAGAGGTACTCGTTCCACGCGATCATGTACGTGTAGATGAACACGGCCACGATGGCGGGTGCCGAGAGCGGGAGCGTGATGCGGAAGATGACTTCCAGCCGCGAGTAGCCGTCCATCATCGCCGCCTCCTCTATCTCCGGCGGGACGCTTCGGAAGTAGTTGCCGAGCATGTACAGCGACACGGGCAGCGTCTGGACGAGGTAGGTAATGACCAGACTGCCGAGGTTGTCCACGAGACCGATCCAGACGATGATCTGGAACAGCGGGACGACCAGCAGGATGCCCGAGAACATGTACACGAGCAGGACGCCGCGCGAGAACAGTCCCCGTCCGGGGTAGTTCAGGCGGGCGAAACTGTACGCGCCGAACGTGGCGACCACGACCGACATCCCGGCCGTGATGATCGAGATGATGAGGCTGTTTTTGAAGTACGTCACGAACGGGAACGTCTCCGGACTGAAGACGCTCGCGTAGTGTTTCAGCGTCAGGTCGTGTGGCACGAACGACGGCGGGAGCGAGTAAATCGCGCTCTCCGGCATGAAGCTCGTGACGATCATCCAGTAGAACGGGAGGAGCGAGACGACCATCGTCAGCGCTATCGCGCCGTAGAACACGACCTTCTCCCAGAGGCTGGTTTCGATGCGACTTCGTCCGAAGGCGTTGGAAAAGCCGTCGGACACCGTAGCGAGTATCGTTCCTATCATGTTACCACTCCAGAATCCAGCTCACGTACACGAGGACGAACACCATGAGCGAGACGAACAGCACCATGGCAATGGCGGCCGCCTGACCGTGATTGTAGTTCGCGAACGCGGTCTGGTACGCGTACAGCGACAGCGTGTTCACTTTCTTGGTCAACAGCCAGATGTCGGCGAACTTGTTGAAGTTCCAAATCCAGCGAAGCAGGAAGACGGTGGCGAGGACGTATTTGAGCTCCGCCAGCGTGATGTCCTTGAATCGGGCGATACGGCCCGCGCCGTCGATCTTCGCCGCCTCGTACATATCGCTCGGAATCGCTTGCAGACGGGCGATTATCATCAGGAACGCGAACGGGAAGTAGCGCCACGCGTCGAAGGCGATGACCGTCCACAGCGCCGTCTTCGCGTTGTTGAGCAGGTCGATGTCACCGGAGTAGATGCCGAGGGTGTGACTCAGGAAGTACGGAATCATCCCGTACAGCGGGTCGAGCAGCCACTGCCAGACGTACGCCACCGCGATGAGCGGGGCAACGTACGGCAGAAGCATCAGCCCTCGAACGAGTCGTCGGCCGCGGAATTTTCGATTGAACAGGATCGCCACGCCGAGGCCGCCGACGGTGGCGAGCACGTCGCTCCCCAGCGTGAAGATGACCGTCGTTTTCAGTGCCGCCCAGAACTCGCCGCTCGAAAGCAGGGTTCGGTAGTGTTCGAGGCCGACCCACGTCGGCGAGGCATCGGGCGAAAGCGGTACGTTCGTAAAGCTCAGGTAGACGTTGTAGAGAACGGGATACACGATGACCCCGGCGACCAACAGCAACGCTGGCGCGATGAGCAGATAGCCCAGGATCGCCTCCTTCTGCTCGACGGTGTAGTCACCGTCCAACGAGAGCTTCGTACGGTTTGCTAAACTCATAAATGAATTGGGGGACTTGTGTGGTCGATGGTGGACGACTATTCCTCGATCGCGTCCCGCATCTTCTTCGCCTGCTCCTTCGCGACCGTGTCGGCGCTCTCACCGTCGGTCACGCGCGAAATCGCCTCCGCGATGAGGAACTTGTTCGTGATGTTGCCGAGTTCAGGGAAGGCTTTGCCGTCGACGTAGCCGAAGCGTTCGATGTTCTCGAAGGCCGCGGAGACGTCCTCGACCGTCGATCCCCATGCCTTCAGCGTCTCGTCGTCCTTGAACTCCGAACTGCTCGCCGTCTCCTTGAGAACGGGGTTCATCCCGCCGGGGGCCATGTGGAGCCACTCGACGTACTTCTTCGTCATCAGGTACTCGGCCAGGTTCTTGCCGTAGTCCAGTTGCTCCTTCGAAGCCGATTCGAAGAGGTTGAGACCGACGATTTGCCCGAACGAACTCTTGCGCTTGTGCTGGACGTACGGGGCGAATTTGGTGTCCTTCACCATCTTGTCGCCCTTGTCCACGAGGTCGCTCATGATGAACGTCGAGTACTGGATCAGGTGGCTCTGCTCGTTGAGGTACGTGTTGTTCGCCGTCTTCCAGGTGTCCTTGCCCGGCGGCGTGTACTTGGAGAGTTTGCCGTAGAAATCGAGCGCCTCGATCATTTCCTTGCTGTCGAAGACGATCTTACCGTCCTTGTCGAAGACGCGCGCGCCGTTCGAGCGGGCGAAGGGCGTGAAACACTGGCGAGCGAACGCCGTCTTCTTCGTCCCGATAACGATACCGTACTGATTGTTATCGGGGTCGTGAAGCGCTTTGGCCGCCTTCATCAAGCCGTCCCACGTCGTCGGGTCGTCGAGGTTCTTATCCTCG
>NZ_JBAWAC010000036.1:0-10941 GCF_049589095.1 Haladaptatus sp.
GCGAGCGACCGCGAGCGTGGCGGGGGCTTTCGAGGTCCGCTTCTCAGTAGCTGAAATAACAGGGAAACGGCTCTGTTGAAATAGTCAGATAGTTACAATTTACTGGGTCGTGCTGAATACGGAGCGCGTATCTCTCGGGGTGGCTCAATCTGTGGTAATCAAACGGAAAATCTTTAGAATGAGTATCACTCGAAACGAGCATGGATTCTGACTACTTTGAATTCACAAATTCACCTGACCAAACAGGCGTTGCTATCGGTGTTCTCCTCGGTATTTTTCAGAGATTCATTTACCCGGTCGGATTCCCAACAGCTACGTTCCTCATCGTCGGAATAGTCCTTGTTCAGTTCGGAGAGCGGTCTTGGCCCGACATCGGTCGCGCGTTTGTTTTTCTCAGTATCTCAACCGCTATCGTTTCACTGATACTCAGACTCATCTTCGGAGGGCCGTGGTTCTAAAAGGAAATTAGCGACTGTTGTGATAGCCATACTTTGTATTCAAAAATTCGCTATTGACCAATTCATGACTAACAATCGCAGTTCAACAGACATCCTCTATATCCAACACGCTATCTCTGTCACGCTCTGAATGGTTCGACAGAGCCAGAGAAACCAAAATCAAACCTACCGTATACCCATCGTCTGTTCAGATCGTATCCAGCACGCCCAAAACGCGCTCTTCGTTCTCGCGCCCCGGATCGTACTCTTCCCCATCACGCTCACTTTCCAAGTGCTCCACCACGGTGCGCTCCATGGCCACATCGAGCGGCGTGGATTCCCAACCGAGCGCTTCCAGTTTGTTCGTGTCGAGGACGTGCGGGTAGTCGCGGTAGAGGATGTAGTCGTCGGTGGAGAGGTCCGCCGTCGAGAGTTCGCGGTCGCTGGCGTGGACGAGTTCCACCTCGGTATCGAGCGCGTCGGCGATGAGCGAGAGCATTTCGTCCATGGTGACCAACCGGTGGTCGCCGACGTTGTAGGCCTCGCCGGGTTCGCCCTCCTCCGCGACGATGCGGAGCGCGCTGGCCACGTCCTCCGCGTAGGCGCGGTGCCAGAGGTTCCCCCCGTCGCCGGGGACGACGAGGCGGTCGTGCTCGTTCACGCGGTCGATCCAGAAATCCAGGCGCTCGGTGTAGTCGTAGGGGCCGTAGACGATGCACGGCCGGACGCTCATCGCGTTGACGCCGCGCTCTGCGGCCTCGAAGATGGCCCGGTCGCCTTCGGCTTTCCGCGGGCCGTAGGTCTCTCCGGAGTCGTCCGTGGCCTGTTCGGCCGTGCAGTCACACAGTTCGGTGTCGTTCTCGCGCTTCGGAATCACTTCTTTGCCGTAGGCGCTCCCGCTGGAGATGTAGACGTACCCATCGACATCAGCGAAGATTCCCGTCGCCGACCGCACCTCGCGGGGTTTGTACGCCACGCAGTCGATGACGATGTCGGGGTCCACCTCGTCGCGCGCCGCTTCGAGCGCGCTGTCGTTCGTCCGGTCGCCCTCGAAGTGACTCACGCCCGCTGTCTCCGAAAACGGGTTGTCGTGGTTGCCGCGATTGAAGATCGTCACGGCGTAATCGTTGTCGAGCAGGTCGGTGACGAGGTGACGACCGATGAATCGCGTCCCCCCGATGACGAGTGCTGTGTCCATGCCGGTCCGATTGCGTGGCGGGCGGAAAACGATACCGAAGGCGGAGAAGTGGGTGTGGGCGGATCGAACGGACCACCGACGGTGGCGACACCGTAAAACTGGACGGTTGGCAGGGAAGGGAGTGGTATCCAGGGAAGAATTTTCATATCGAGCAACTATCGGCGATGAGACGGGCCATCAAGAGATAATCTCGCCCCAGAACGATGGATGTGTAACCGATGCGGCCGGTAGAATGTTTATTGTTCATGCCGGAGTAGGCCAAGTATGCAAGTGCGCGAAGCGCGAACCGAGGACATCGCTGGAATTCAAGACGTCGCAGAGAAGTCGTTGACTGCCTCGTACTCGCACTTTTTGGACGATGAGGTGATCGAACACGCCATCGAGGAGTGGTACGACGACGAGAACCTGGAAGGCGAGTTCCAGAGCAGGGGCACGCTGTACCTCGTCGCGCTCGACGGCGGCGACGTGGTCGGGTTCACCCAGAGCGAGATACTGTCCGACATGCCGGACGGGAACATCCTTTGGCTACACGTCGACCCGGACCGACGCGGTGAGGGTATCGGCACCAAGCTTCTCGGCCAGACGAAGGAGAAACTCGAAGACAAGGGCGTCGAAACCCTCTCCGGTCTCGTCCTTGCCGACAACGAGGACGGCAACGAGTTCTACCGCGAACACGATTTCACCAAGGTCGGCGAGCGCACGGCCGAAATCGGCGAGGCGACCTACACCGAAAACGTCTACGCGGAGAGCGACGAGCCGATACTCGAAGCCCGCGAGTTCGACGGTGAAACCCGATACATCAACCACTCCGAGAGCAGTCGCGGCTCGAAAGCGCCGTTCTTCGCCGTGTTCAACGACGAGGACTACGAGGAGCGCTACGGCTACTACTGTTCGAACTGCGAGACGCTCGACAACGCGATGGACAGCATGGAGCGCATCGAATGTAACGAGTGTGGCAACAAACGAAAGGCGGCGCGGTGGGACGCGGCCTACCTCTAAAAAGTCGAACTCCCTTTTTTAGTCGTCAGACGGGACGCGAAACCCCGAGGATCGACGGGCCGCAGGTACCGGACGAGGTGGCGACGTGCGAACGTCTTCCTTCCCTTCCTCGATGGCCTGCCGGTACGCGTCGGGCATGACTTTCACGAACGAGACGGAGTCCCACTCGTCCAACAGCGACAGCGCCGTTTCGCTCCCGGTCGCGGCGGCATGGTTCTCGACCAGTCGCCGAACGACCTGTTCGTCGCGCTCGTCCAAGTCCGACGAGAGCGTCACGGTCTCGTCGTTGACGCGCTCCCGGAACGCATCGTTTTCGCCGTCGTCCAGCACGTAAGCCACGCCACCGGTCATCCCGGCGGCGAAGTTCTCGCCCGTCTCGCCGAGGACGACGGCGACGCCGCCAGTCATGTACTCACAACCGTGGTCGCCGACGCCCTCGACGACAGCCTTCGCGCCACTGTTCCGAACGGCGAAGCGCTCGCCCGCGACGCCGTTGACGTACAGTTCGCCCTCGGTTGCGCCGTACAGCGCGACGTTGCCGATCACGATGTCGCTCGCGTCGTACGTGGCTTCCGTCGGCGTATCGACCACGAGTCGTCCGCCGGAGAGACCTTTCCCGACGTAGTCGTTGGCCGCGCCCGTCAGGAACAGGTCGAGACCGGACTGGGCGAACGCGCCGAAGCTCTGGCCCGCGTAGCCGTCGAAGTGGCAGGTGACGGACCCGTCCGGTAGCCCCGCCTCGCCGTGGACCGCCGAGATTCGACCCGAGAGCATCGCGCCGATGGACCGGTCTTGGTTCGAAATCGTGCGTTCGAGTTCGACCGATTCGCCGTCCTCGATGGCCGGTCGCGCCGCATCGAGCAGGTCGTGGTCGATGTGGTCGTCCAACTCGTGATCCTGTTCCTGCGTTTTGGTACGACCGTCGCCCGTCGGTTCGGCGAGAACACGCGAGAGGTCGAGACTGCGCGCCTTCGGGTGGTCGGTCTCGCGCTGGCGGAGCAGTTCGACGCGTCCAACCATCTCCTCGATGGTCTCGAAGCCGAGTTCGGCCATGATCTCCCGGAGTTCCTCGGCGATGAAGACCATGTAGTTGATGACGTGGTCGGGTTCGCCGGGGAACCGCGCCCGGAGGTCCTCGTCCTGCGTGGCGATACCGACCGGACAGGTGTTCTCGTGGCAGTTACGCGCCATCACACAGCCGCTGGTGACCAGGCTCGCCGTCCCGAACGCGTACTCCTCCGCGCCGAGGAGGGCCGCGACGGCCACGTCGCGCCCGGTTTTCAAGCCGCCGTCGACGCTGACGCGGATGCGCGAGCGAAGGCCGGTCTGTCGAAGCATCTGGTTCGCCTCGGCGAGGCCGAGTTCCCACGGCAGGCCCGCGTTCTTGATTGACGTGCGCGGACTCGCGCCGGTACCGCCGGAATGCCCCGAGATGTGGACCACGTCGGCCTTGGCCTTCGCGACACCGGCCGCGACGGTGCCGACGCCCGCCTCCGAGACGAGCTTCACGTTGACCTCCGACCCGTCGCTTCCCGCCTTCAGGTCGTAGATGAGCTGTTTCAGGTCTTCGATGCTGTAGATGTCGTGCTGTGGCGGCGGCGAGATGAGGCCAACGCCCGGCGTCGCGTGGCGGACGTGAGCGATCATCTCGTTCACCTTCTTTCCGGGGAGGTGGCCGCCTTCGCCGGGCTTCGACCCTTGAGCCATCTTGATCTGCACTTCATCGGCCGATTGCAGGTACCGACTCGTGACGCCGAACCGCGCGCTCGCGACTTGTTTTACCGAACACTCGCGCTCGGTGTCGAACCGCTCCGGCGGTTCGCCGCCCTCGCCGGTGTTGGACTTGCCGCCGATTCGGTGCATCGCGATGGCGTTGTTCTCGTGCATCTCGGGCGAGAGCGATCCGAGGCTCATCGCCGCCGTCGAGAAGCGGGTGACGATGTCCTCGACGGGTTCGACCTCCTCGACCGGAATCGGTTCGCGCGCTTCGGTATCGAATTCGAGCAATCCGCGGAGCGTCTGGAGCGTTCCCTGTTGGTCGTTTATGCCTTCGGCGAACGTCTCGTACTCCTCGACGTCGTTCTTCCGAACGGCGCGCTGGAGCGCACCGACGGATTTCGGGTTCCACTGGTGGTGGATTCCGTTCGAGCGGTGTTCGTACTCGCCCTTCCGTGCAACCTCGGGGTCGTCGAACGCCGCCTCGTGGCGTTCGCGCACGTCGTCCTCTATCTCCTCGACGCCGATGCCTTCGGTGCGGTTCTCCGTCCCGGCGAAGTACTCCTCGACGAACTCGCCGTTCAGGCCGACCGCCTCGAAGATTTGGGCACCGCGGTAGCTCTCGACCGTCGAGATTCCCATCTTCGCCATCGTCTTCAGCAGGCCCTTCTCCAGCGCCGTGACGTACTTGTCGATGGCTTCGTCCTCGTCAGCGCCGTCCGGCCCGGCCACCAGATCAGAGATGGTCCGGTAGGCGAGGTACGGGTTCACCGCACCCGCGCCGTAGCCGATGAGCGTGGAGAGGTGGTGAACCGTTCTCGGATCGCCTGACTCCACGACGAGGCCGGTTCTGGTTCGCAGTCCCTCGCGCACGAGGTGATGGTGGACCGCGCTCGTGGCGAGCAGGGAGGGAATCGGAACCCTGTCGGCCGTCGTCGCCTTGTCCGAGAGCACGACGATTTCGGCACCCGATTCGACCGCGTCCTTCGCATCCTTGCGCACCCGTGCGACCGCCGTTTCGAGGTCGCCATCGGCGTCGAAGGTGATGTCCACGACTTCGGTCGGGAAGTCCGTCCCTTTCACGCTCGCCAGTTCCTCGTCGGTCAGCACGGGCGAATCGAGGACGAGTTGCCGGGCGTGGGCGGGCGACTCGTCGAGGAGGTTTCGCTGGCGACCGAGACGGGTTTCGAGGCTCGTCACCAGTTCCTCGCGGATGTAGTCGATAGGCGGGTTCGTCACCTGTGCGAACAGCTGTTTGAAGTACGAGAACAGCGGCCGGTCGAAGTCCGACAGGACGGACAGCGGCGTGTCGTCACCCATCGACCCCACCGGGTCCTTGCCCCCTCGGGCCATCGGTTCGAGGAGTTCGCTCAGTTCGTCGTGGGTGTACCCCCAGACGGCTTGCCGGGCGCGGAGCGGGGAGGAGTCACCCGAATCGATATCCTCGTCGAGGAAGTCCTCCAGATCCTCGGAGCCATCCCAGTCCGAATCCACTTCCTCGTCCAGTCGAACTTGCTCCTCGGCGACCCACTCGGCGTACTTCTCGCCGGTCAGGTCGTCGAACACGTCCTCGTCCGAGACGAGACCGCCCTGCTCGGGGTCTGCGAGGAATAGCTGCCCCGGCTTGAGGCGACCTCGCTCGACGACTTCGTCCGGTCCGAGGTCGAGCGCTCCGGCCTCGCTGGCCATCACGAGTCGGTTGTCGGTCGTCACGTCGTAGCGGCACGGGCGCAGGCCGTTCCGGTCGAGCACGGCACCGACGCGGTCGCCGTCCGTCGCGGCGACGAGCGCCGGGCCGTCCCACGGTTCGATGAGGGAGGCGTGAAAGTCGTACCACGCGTTCCGGTCGCCGTCGGTTCTGCCGCGCCACGCTTCGGGCACCAACATTCGGAGGGCGTGGGGAAGCTCCCGTCCGTCCTGCATGAGGAGTTCGAGGACGTTGTCCACGACCGCCGTGTCGCTCTGATCGAGCGTCGTCACCGGCGTGACTCGGTCGATGTCGTCGCCGAGTACGTCGCTTTTGAGGTCCGTCTCGCGCGCCGCCATCCAGTTGCCGTTCCCCTGAATCGTGTTGATCTCGCCGTTGTGGATGACGCGGCGGTAGGGGTGGGCGAGTCGCCACGCACCGAGCGTGTTCGTCGAAAACCGTGCGTGAACCAGGGTGAGGGACGATTCGAACAGTTCGTTACGAAGGTCGGGGAAGTAACCGCCGAGTTGGTCGCCCTTGAGCAGCCCCTTGTACACGAGCGTCTTCCGGTCGAGCGAGCAGACGTAGAACTCCTCCGCGTCCTCGCGCGCCGCGACGGTGTTCTCCAGTGCGCGCCGGGCGACGTACAGCGTCCGGTCGAATTCCTCGACGTCCATCTCCGCGCCCGGTGCGACGAAACACTGTTCGATGACGGGTTCCGAGTCGAGCGCCGTCTTTCCCAAATCCCCGTTCTCCGTCGGCACCGTTCGCCAGTCGAAGACGGTCACGCCCTCCGCCTGGAGCACGTCCTCGACGGTTTCTTTCAGTTCGGCACGGAGTTCGTCGTCCTGCGGAAGGAACAACTGGCCGACGGCGTACGTCTCCGGCAGATCGGTGCCGAGTTCGACCGCGAAGAAGGCGTCCGGTCGTTGGACGAGGATTCCGGCACCGTCCCCGGTGTTCGATTCTGCGCCCGTCGTGCCGCGATGTTCGAGGTTGGCGAGTAGCGACAGGCCGTCGGTTACGATCTCGTGGCTGGCGTGGGCGTCGAGGTCCATTACGACACCAACACCGCAGTTCGACCGCTGGTCGGTCGGATCGGCGAGGAAGTCAGTCATATGCGAGCGCATGACAAACACACATAAGAGGTTTCTCCTGAAGGGGAAAGGGTGTGCTATTGTCAATATGTGTTCCTTATATATTGGACGAACGTGTGATAGAAAGGAAAGAAACTGAAACTAATAGGAATATTGTGGCGAAAGAGAGGATAAATCTCTCCATATGCGTGCTGTCTCTACAAATAGTCAATGCTGTTCTTTTCGTTCTTTTCGTTCTATTCGCTCTCGATGAGCGCCATCAAATCCTCATCGTCGTAGTTGACGAGGAGTCTCGATTCGTCTTTGAAGGTTTGAAGCGCGATCTGTGTCGAGGAATGTTCGACCCCATCGGTGTGGATGATGTCGTCGATATACTCCTGTAGGTGGTCGTGGTCACGCAGGTGAGCGATGACGGTGAACGACTTCTCCCCGAGCATGAAATACACTGTTTGAACGCCGGAGATGTCCGTGAGACTCTCGCCGATCTCGTCGTATCCGGGGCCGTACTCGCTTTTGATTTCGCTGATGACGGTGAGTTCCAGACCGAGCTCCCGCGCGTCGAGTTTCGAGACGGTTCCCGCGAGGATTCCCTGTTTTCGATACTTGTCTAGCCGATAGTACACGGTAGAGGTACTGATATCGAGTTCATCGCTCACTTCGTCGACGTCGATATCCCCCTCTCTGTCGAGCCATTGAAGGATTTTAAAGTCTTTTTCGTCTAGATTGACTTCGGCCATATCTAACCGATTGTAGCCGGGTTTCTAAAACTTTGCTAACGATTCCTACGTTGGTTGAATGGTGATCCTACGGATTTCAACATATGATATTTAATATTATTATCACAAAATACGTAACTTTTCGTATATTACCCGCTTCCCCACCGTCATCTACCTCTCTTTTATATCATATTGTATAAATAACTTTGTGAATATTTGCAGTGAAGGGAAACGTGTTCGGCAACCGATGGACGTTCGGGGAGGCTACGAATCGTTCGTCCTATTCGCCCGTCGCATCAGAATCTCGTGTG
This sequence comes from Haladaptatus sp., assembly GCF_049589095.1. Classification (NCBI taxonomy): domain Archaea; kingdom Methanobacteriati; phylum Methanobacteriota; class Halobacteria; order Halobacteriales; family Haladaptataceae; genus Haladaptatus; species Haladaptatus sp. The sequence goes on from NZ_JBAWAC010000036.1 coordinate 8,162, forward strand.
TGTCCACCGTCGGTTCGTCCTCGCCTGGTCGCCGTTGGTGATAGCCCCCATCGGATTCCATCTCCCAACAGCGTCGATTGTCGGCGAGCATGGATTCCAGGATGGTCGAGAGTTCCTCCCGAAGCGTCGAACCCCGCACCGGCGCGATGGTTTCGACTCGATTGTCGAGGTTTCTGGTCATCCAGTCGGCCGAACCGATGTAGTAGTCCGGGTCGCCGTCGTTACCGAAGTAGAAGATCCGGGAGTGTTCCAGAAACCGACCGACGACGCTGTAGACGTCGACCGTCTCACTCAGTCCGTCCACGCCGGGTCGAAGCCGACAGATGTCCCGGACGATGAGGTCGATATCGACGCCGTCCATCGCCGCACGGTACAACTCCTCGACGATTTTCGGATCTTCGAGCGAATTCATCTTGGCGACGATTCGACCGTCCTCGCCCTCGCGGGCCAGTGCCGCCTCGTTTCGAATCGCCTCCGTAAACCGCTCGCGCATGTTCCCCGGCGCGATGAGCAGTTTTCGGTACTCCTCGTGGTGAGTATGGCCGGTGAAGAAGTTGAACAGGGCGCTCAGGTCCTGCCCGATCTTTCGGTCGGCGGTCAACAATCCGAGGTCGGTGTACGTCTTCGCCGTCTCCGAGTGGTAGTTCCCGGTTGCGATGTGCGAGTACAACCGGACGCCGTCTTCCTCCTCGCGGACGACGAGTGCGGTCTTGCTGTGTGTCTTGTAGCCGATGGTCCCGTAAGCGACGTGAATCCCCTCCTCCTCCAGTTTCTTCCCCCACTCGATGTTGTTCTCCTCGTCGAATCGAGCCTTGAGTTCGACCATCACCGCCACCTGCTTGCCGTTTCTCGCCGCCTCGATGAGGCTCTGGACCACCTTCGAATCGCTCGCGGTTCGGTAGATGGAGAGTTTGATGGCGAGCACGTCGGGGTCGGTCGCGGCCTGACTCAGGAACTTCTGGACGGTGTCCTCGAAGGAGTGGTACGGATGGTGGACGAGCACGTCGTTTCGCCGAATCTCTTCGAAGACGTCCACTCGTTCGTCGGGCACGCCGCTGGTGAGTCGTGGATGTGGTTGTGGCGTCCACGCCGCGGTCTTCAACTCGGGCCTGTCGAGGTCGGTCAGATCCATGAAATCGCGGAAATCCAGCGGTCCCGGTAGTTCGAAGACCTCGCGCTCGTCCACGTCCAACTGTTCCATCAGGAGGTCCCGAACCGCGTCGGGCATCCCCTCCTCGATTTCGAGACGGACGACGGTGGCGAACCGTCGTTCCCGCAGTACCGTCTCTATCATGTCGATGAGGTCCTCGGCGACCTCCTCGTCCTTCCCGACCTCCGCGTTTCGGGTGACGCGGAACGTCGAATGGTCGATGATTTCGGTGCTCGGAAACAGCAGGTCGAGGTTCGACCTGATGACGTCTTCCAGCAGGACGAACCGCGTTTCGTCCCCGATCCGCACTAGGCGCGGCCGGTTTCGCGGAATCTTCACGCGCGAAAACGTCGACTCCGAGTCCCCGTCCCGGCGGGTCAACACCGCGAGCGAGAGGCTCAAGTTGGAGATGAACGGAAACGGGTGGACCGGGTCGAACGTCAGCGGCGTGAGCGTCGGGAGCACCGACTGCTCGAAGTACTCCCGAAGGTCGTCGCGTTCCGCCGACGAAAGCGAATCGTAGGCGACGATGTCGATTCCCGCCGCCGCGAGTTCGTCGTGAATCACGTCCCGGTAACAGGCCGACTGGCGACGAAACATGTCGTGTGTCACATCGAGAATCTCGTCTATCTGCTCCTCCGGCGTCCGGCCGTCGGGCGATAGCTCGGTGACGTCCGCCGCCATCTGCTGTTTCAGGCCGCCGACCCGCTTGCGGAAGAACTCGTCCATGTTCGTCGTGAAGATGGCGAGAAACTTCACGCGCTCCAGCAGCGGATTGCGCTCGTCTATCGCTTCGTGGAGCACTCGCTTCTGGAATTCGAGTTGACTCAACTCTCGGTTGAGGTAGTATTGCGGGTCACTGAGATCGATATCCGCGTTTTCAGCTCCCGATTCGTCGTCGCCGTCATCCGGTAACTCGTGTTGTGACATGACTACTCGCGGAGGGCGGGTCGATTTATTGGGACCGAGGAGTGACGATGGAGTCGTCGCTTCTGTCCGCGTCCGTTCGCAACGACTCCTGTGTGACGAACTCGTCGCGGCGATAATCGTACGCGGTGAGTTCGCCGCCGTAGACGCACCCCGTATCGAGACCGACGGCCCATTCGCGTTCGACCGGCCGTTCGAGCACGGTATGACCGAAGAACACCCGTCGCGGGCCGTCGTATCGCTCGAACCAGAACGGCCGGTCGTAGCTCCCGTCTGGGTCCATCGAACGCGTCGTTTCGAGGTCGTCCACGGAGTGCTCCGAAAGCGGCTTTCGCGGGTCCACCCCGCCGTGTACGACGAGCGCGTCTTCCCACGATATCGCCGCCGGGAACTCCCGGACGGACTCGATTTCGTTCTCGCCGAACTCGTCCAGTTCGACGTCCCCGTCGAGGAGTTTCTGCTCGTTGTTACCCCGAATCGACCGGAAGTTGTCGTGCTCCCGCACCAACTCGACGACGCCGAGACTGTCCGGTCCTTTACGAATCAAGTCGCCGACGAACACCACGAGGTCGTCGTCGGTCGGCGACAGTTCTTCGAGAAGCGATTCGAGTTCCGGCAGACAGCCGTGAACATCGCCGACGACGTAGATATCCTCCCACTCGTCGGCGTCGATTCGCTCGTGTGCCACCCCATCGTCGAATGT
>NZ_JBAWAC010000037.1:0-4964 GCF_049589095.1 Haladaptatus sp.
CCGCGTCGCCGTGTCCGTACGCCACCGCCGCGTCGGCGTACAGCAGGCTGTAGATCATCACGTTCTCCGGGACGCTCTCGAACTCGACCTCGCCGACCGGCGACATCGTCACCGAGTACGGCCCGTCCTCGCCACCTTGGTCCGTCGTCTCGCTCGCCTCGCTCGTCCCGCTCGTTCCGTCCGTGGAACTCGTCTCTCCGGTCAAGGTGTCCCCCGACGTCTGTTCGCCTCCGCTGCTCGAACAGCCCGCTAGCATGCCGCCGGTGACGACTGCACCGCCGTATTTCAGGTACTGCCTTCGTGTCGGTACGCCGACCCTACTTCCATTGCTGTCTGTCATGTTCAAAACGCTCCGTTGACGATGTCCGCGACGCGTTGCCGGTCGAACAGTTGCTCATCGTTCGTTATCTCGCCGAACGTATCTGGATACAGTTGTTTCGCCGCGCGCTCGGTCAGGAAGAGGTTCTGAATCGGTCCCTGAAACAGGTAGCCACCGCGATAGACCCGCCCGTTCTTCACGGCGGTTAGTTTGCTCGCGACGGGGTGGTTCCGCATGAATTCGAGGACCGTGTTCCGGAATTCGGTCGCTGACTGGCGCTCGTGAGCGCGCAGCAGTATCACGTCGGGGTCGATTTCGAGCATCGTCTCGTAGTCGATCCGCCCGCGTTCGGTAGTGCTGATGCCATCGATTCCGCTGCTGGCGAGCGCGTCGCTGACGCCGAGATCGTGCCACTGCTTCTTGCTGGTTCCCTTGTCGTTGAGCCGATACGGCGAGAACTTCACTGGCTCGTTGCTCCCTTCGTACACGAGCAACACGTTCGGACGCTCGTCGGCCGATGGGAGTTTGGCTTGAATATCGGCGATGAACTCGTCGTGGAGCTTTTCGAACGCCTCGTACCGTTCCCGTTCCTGGAAGAGTTCGGCTATCTTTTCGAACGCCTCGTAGAGTGCGTAGTACCGATAGTCGTGCCACTCGTCCTCGCGGCGGAAAATCACGTTCCCGACGAACGGCCCGACCTTCGTCGTGATCTCCTCGACGTCCTTCTCGCTCCAGTCGAACCAGTTGACGAGCATCTCCGGGTCCATGACGTGCACGTCGTTGTCGAGTTCGTAGAACAGTTCTTTGGACATCCCGGCTTTGCCGAAATCGTTCTTTTCGAGCGTCTTTCGGTCGACGCTCACGCCGGGCAGTTCGTCGTAGACGCCGGTGTAGTACCGGTCCGGACTACCGATACCCGTCATCCCATCGGCCTTCCCCAGCGCGACGCCCATGTCCGCATAGCCGCCGTCGTATGCGACCCATCGACCGGGTACCGACTCGAACGTGACCTTCCCGGTCGGTGCCATCGAAACCGAATAGGACCCGTCTTCCGTCTCCGTCGACCCGTCGGACGACTTCGATGTGGTCGTCGTCCGTGCCGTCGATGATGTTTCCGTTTTGTTTGCACATCCCGCCAACAACCCGCCGCCGATGACGACACCACCGTACTTGACGTAGTCGCGCCGTGTCGGCATTTCGTGGCTTCCACCGTCTCTTACCATTGTTTTAGGCTAGCCTAATAACTGATAACTACTTCGATTTTTAGGCTAGCCTAAAAGACGTAGTGAAAGAAACGTCACCCCGCTCGTCCGTCGCTTCCCTCGGTTCCACGTTCGTCCCTGATTTCGCGGGCGGCTTCGAGGATGAGTTCGTCGTCGATGTGTTCGAGGAGGGTTTCGTGTCCCTGCCGACGCCGCCGTTCGATTTCCTCGTCGGGCAGATACGCCTCGAACCGCCGGTCGATTTCCCGCTCGCGGAGTTCGGTTCGCCCGTCCTCGTCGAGGTCGTAGTCGTCGGGAACCTGCTCGGCGAACCATTCACGCCATCGGTCACGGTCGCTCCACTCGCCGGTTCTCCCCGCCTCGCGTCGTATCCAATCGTACCGGCTTGCGATCGTTTCGGGGTAGCCGCGTTCCTCCCGAACGTCTTCGAGGAGCGTGATACCGACGCGTGCACCGCGTCCGGCGGCCATGAGCGTCTGTCGATCCGCCGCCTCCGCGGGTGCCGCGACGTACAAGCCATCGATTTGCGTCGTCCCGTCGTCCTCGGCGTACGACCTGTCGAATTTTTCGTACTCGTCGCCGTCGTACTCGTACGTCTCGAACATCGACCCGTCGTCCAGCGATGAGAGATACTCGCCGCCGTAGCGGGTTGCGGCGACCACCCGATCCGTTGTGACCCGGCGTCCCTCTTGCGTTTCGACGACGAACCCGTCTTCCCCTTCCTCGACTACCTCCACCGATTCGACCAAATCGGATACGAGTTCACAGCCCGCTTTCTCGACGTGGTCGTGCATCAGCTCGTAGAACGTTTGGATGTCGATACCCGCCGGAAACCCGAGGTAGTTCTCCAGATGGCCACATCGTCGGAGCGAGGACTTGCCCCGGTCGAACACCACGACGTCGAGTCCGTATCGTGCGGCGAACACGCTGACGGCACTGCCCGTCGGGCCACCGCCGACGACGACGATGTCGTAGCCGTCCTCGGTCGCCGTCATCGATGATCACCGTATCGGGCCCTCTGCCGTCCCATCCGTGAGATCTCGTCGTTTCTCCCGTTTCGAGCCATGCTTTTAGGCTCGCCTAAAACAGTAAAGCGTTTTCGGATTCCAAGATGTCCCTCGTTCTGCTCACCGAGGCATCCCACAACCGGGACACAACGGTGGCCCCGCGTCCGGGAGTGCGAGTCCACAGTTCGGGCACACGTTCTCCTCGTCGGGCGACGTGAGTTCGTTGAGGGCCGCCTCGGTCGTCCTGCGGACCCCATCGAGCGTCCCGATTTCGCCGTTCGGTTCGTCGACCGCCTCGTGGTCATCGATCGAATCGAGCGCGAACGCCGCTCTCTCGCGGACGAACCGGAGTTCGTCCGCGCATCGATCCTCCAACAGCGAGGTCGCTTCCGGCGAAACCGACCCCTCCTCCGTGCGTGTGAGCAACCCCAGCGCTTCGGCGGCCCGCCCCTGAACGTGGTCGCATTCGTCGTCCAACCGCGTCGTGAGCGCGTCGGTCGCTTCCCCGATTTTTTCGGGGTTCGCACAGCCGACAGCCACCAGCGCCGTGCAGAGATGGTAGCGGACGAGTTCGTCGTCGTCATCGAGGTGGTCGGTGAGTTTCGAGACGCGATGGGCGAGCCGATTCGGATCGCCGAGCGAGACGTGTTCGAGCGCTTTCGCCAGCTTCCGTTTTACTTCCGGCTCGTCGAACGACAGCCCGATCTGTAGATCGGCCATCAGCTCCGGCGACGTGACCGAATCCGGGTGGTCGAGGGCGACGTAACCGAGCGCCTCGGCCGAGCGAGCGCGAACGTAGTAGAACTCCTCGTCGTCCGCGAGCCGTTCGGCGAGCGCTGGCGCGACCAGCGCAACGGCGTCGGGTTCGTGTTTCGCGACGGCGACGAACGTCTTCGCCGTCGTCAACCGAACCGACCGTTCCGCGTCCGTGAGGAATCGAACGAGTGCCGGGACGACCGGTGCTAGCGCGTCGGGCGTCTCCTCGCCGACGCGTTGGAGTTCCTGTGACAGCCCTCTTCGGTCGTCGGCCGGTGCCGTTTCGAACCGCCTCAGGCAGGCAGTCACGTCGTCGTATGCCCGTGCGTCGAGCAGTTCGCTCACCTCCTCGACGGTCGGTGGCTGGGATACGTCGTCCATTTTCTCCGTGTTACCTGTAGCGTCTCACGGCGACACTAAAAACACGCGGGACGATGGTTCGGTCCGAATCCGATCGATTCCGACTACTCCAACATCGCGACGCTCCGTTCGACCGCCTCCCGCTTCCCGATGAGCGTCAGCACGTCGCCCTCTCGAACCCGCAGGGTCGGTTTCGGGACGATGAATTCGTCGCGGCGGACGAGCGCGATGACGGCGTCGTCCTCTAGTTCGATGTGTTGTATCTGTTCGCCGACGGCCGACTCCGACTTGACGACGACCTCCGCGATTTCGTTCTCGTCGCCGACCGCCGACAGCCACTCGTAGAAGTTCGGCCGGAGGATCAGATCGTCCATCATGTCCACCGTCGCCGTGACCGGCGTCACCGGTTGAACGCCGAGGTCGGAAAAAGCGTCCGCGTTCTCGGGTTTGTTCACCTGCGCGATGAGTCGCTCGATGCCGAACCGCGTCCGCGCCGTTTGGCAGGCGAGGATGTTCTGGTCGTCGTCGCTCGTCGCGGCGATGACCATCTTCGCGCGGTCGCCCCCCGCCTCTTCGAGTACGGTTGCGTCCGTTCCGTTGCCGCGAACCACCGAGTACCCCTCCGACCGCAACTCGGTGATGACCGCATCGTCGCGTTCGATGATGATGGCGTTTTCGCCGCGTTTGTCCAACCTGTCCGCCAGCGTCCGTCCGATTCGGCTCCCGCCGATGATGAGTACGGTCATGGGTATGATGTCGAGTGCTTTTGCCGCGAGCGGCGCGCCGCCCGCCTCCACGACGACGGTCACCAAAATCACGAGGAAGACGACGTGAACGACGCTCGTCGCGTTCGGCACCCCCGCGTTGGCGAGTTGTAGGGAGAACAGCGTCGCGGTCGAAGCGGGGATGATCCCGCGCGGGCCGACGGCGGCGATGAACGTGCGTTCGTTCCACGTGAACTGCGTCCCAGTCGTCGAGAGAAACACTGCCAAGGGTCGGATCACGATCATCGTCAAAATCACGACGATGAGACCGCCCACCCCGAGCGTGAGGAGGTGCCGGAAGTCCAGCAGCGACGCGAGGATGATGTACACCACGCTCAACACGATGGTCGTGATATCGCCGCTGAATCCCGCTATCTCCCGCTCGAACGGGATATCCACGGTGCCCAGAATCAGGCCCGCGACCGCCACGGTCACGATACCTGCTTCCGATGCTAACGCGTCCGCGATGGCGTAGGAGATCAGTGCCGTCCCGATGACGGTGATCCGCGAGTTCTGTGGCGACAGGCTCAGGTAT
>NZ_JBAWAC010000038.1:0-8781 GCF_049589095.1 Haladaptatus sp.
GGACGACGGAGGGCGGCGCGCGAGCGAACGCCGGTGCCGTCCCCCGGCACCGCGCGTCACTGATCGACCGGACCTCCGGTACCGTTTTCGACCGCTATCACTGTTTTGACCGCAATCACCGCTATCACCGCTATCACCGCTTTCGACCGCGAATTCCTCAAAAGGCAGACACGGTCAATAATTCCCCGTTCACTCCTCGTCTACCTCCGAGCGACGCGTGTTCGGCAGGAACCCGGAGAGTATCAGCTGTAGGAGGACGAACCCGACGACGAGAACCAGCGCGATCTGTACCGCATCGACGGCCGCGGTCTCGACGATTCGGTTCAACAGTCCCTGAACCGCTTTCGGAAGCCCCCCGGCGGCGGCGCTGTTCCCCGGCGAATTGAAGTTTTGCGCCGCATCTTCGAGCGACTCGACGAGTCGGCTTCGTTCGGTTTGTGACACCTTGATGCCCGTGGAGTTCAGGACCTGATCCACGATGCCGCCGTACAGACTCGCCAGGAATATGCTCCCGACGACGGCGTTACCGAACCCCCGTCCGAACTCCTTTCCGGTTTCGAGGATACCGGATGCTTCACCGCCCTTCTCGTTGCCCGCCGCGGACAGTGACACGTTCGAGACGGGCGCTCGCATGAGACCGGCACCCGCCCCGAACACGGCCAACGGTGCCACCATCGAGCCCACCGAAACGGTCGGTGACAGCACGGTTCCGAGCAGGAGCAGTCCCACGACGAACAGGACGACGCTGACCTGAATCATGCGCTTCGGCGAGAGGTACTTCTCCACCGTTCCGGACCCCAGCGAGACAAGAATCGCGGCGACGGCGAACGGCAGGAACGCGGTGCCGATGGTCAACGGGTCGAACCCGACGGCCATCGCCAGAAACGTCGGCAGGACGAACCCGAACCCGGTCGTGACGATGCTGTAGATGGCGTAAATCGAAAGCCCCGTCACGTACACGCGTTCGTGAACAGTTTCGGGCGGAACAGCACGGCTTCCCCGCGGGACAACCGTCGTCGCTCCCACTCGACGAGACCCCACAGCACCGTCAGCCCGAACCCGAAGACGAACGGGACGATGGAGAGCCCGAACGGCGCGATCGTCACGCCACCGACCACGAACGGGCGAATCGGCGTCACCCACCCGTACTGCCCCGCCAACAGGAAGCCGACGATGATGGCCCCGACGCTGAGAAACGAGAGGACGGTCCCACCCCAGTCGAACACGGCCTCCTCCTGCGTCTCGGTCTCACGAACCGTAAACAACAGCAGGAACGCCGCGAGCAGGCCGACGCTTTCGAGGCCGATGGCCAACCGCCACGTCGCGACCGTGGCCAGAAATCCCATCAGCAGCGGTCCCACGGCCTGTGCCGACGCGGTGACCGCACCCCACACGCCGAACGCGGTCGCCCGCCGTTTCCCGTCGTAGGTGGCGAGAAGCAACGCGAGCGAGATGGGTGTCACCATGGTGTCGGCGAACGCCTTGATGACCGACCAACCGACGATGAATACCCCGAGCGACGGGCTCAACGCACCGATGAGCGACCCGATCGAGAAGAGCACGATTCCGTACCTGAAGATCCGTTTGTTGCCGTAGAGGACGCCGAGCGCAGCGCCGGTCAGCAACAGCGGTGCATCCACCACCGAGTAGATGGCCAGCGCGGCCTGCACGCCGCTCGCACCCGTCCGCAGGTCGGTGCTGATCGGTTCGATGGCCACGGGAATCATCGCTCCGTCGAGGCTGACGACGAACATGACGATGGTCACGACGACGAGCGTCCCCCACGTGTCGAGGAACGACCCGGTTTCCCCTTCCGCCTCCGTCCCCGTTTCCGTGGTTTCAGTCGCCATCGACCCCTCCGAGGTGAGCGATTCCGAACTGCCGTCGCTCACGTTTCCGGTCACTCGTGTCCATTAGTAATCCCCCCGAACGGGCGTACAACACTCACGGTATTAAATAATGTTAACAAATTTATTCTATGACGGATGAATGACCGTTGATCTGTCGAAAATCCGCTCTACGTCCTTTTATCCGGGCCACTCGACACCACCAAAAAGCCTATAACTGACTGAATGATCGTTCAATCAATGGCGTCCGATCAACCCGCGGCGGTCCTCCGCCCTCCGAAAGCGCTGCGCGACAGGGAACGACAAGTGGCACCGTTCGACTGGTACGAAAAGATGCGTCTCGAATCGCCCGTCCGGTACGACGACGACCGGAACATGTGGGACGTGTTCCGATACGAGGACGTCGACCGCGTTCTCTCCGATTACGAGACGTTCACGTCCAACGTACGCGACGCCACGGAGTCGCCGTTCGACGACGACCAGCAAGGGTTCAACCGGACGATGATCAACACGGAACCGCCCGAACACGACCGACTTCGCGGTTTCGTGAACGAGCGATTCAGGCCCGGAACGATACGCGAACTGCAACCCCGACTCGAAGCGCTGACCGACGAGTTCTTGGACGGAATCGCGGACGAAGATCGAATCGACGTCGTCGGCGATTTCGCGTACCCGTTCCCCGTGACGGTCATCGCGGAACTGCTCGGTATCCCCGCCGACCGCCGGGACGAGTTCAAGGCGTGGTCGGACGCGCTCGTCGCCAGTCCGCGCGAGGAGACGAAAGCGGCGGTCGAAAAAAATCAGCAGGAGCGCCAACGCGCTCGTCGGGAGATGGGCGAGTACTTCGGCGACCTCCTGGACGAACGATCCGACGGGGACGGCGACGACCTCGTGACGCTCGCCGCGACGAGCGACGAACTCGACCGGGAGGAAAAGGTCGGCTTCTGCATGCTGCTCCTCATCGCGGGCAACATCACGACGACGAACCTCATCACGAACGCGATCTGGTGTTTCCACGAACAGGGTACCATGGAAGCAGTTCGATCCGGCGAGATCGACCGCAAAAAAGGCCATCGAGGAGGTGCTCCGCTACCGCTCGCCCGTCCAGTCGCTTCGCCGTGTCGCCGCCCGCGACGTCGAAGTCGGCGGTAAATCCATCGAGAAGGGCGACGTGATCTCGGCGTGGATCGCCTCGGCGAACCGCGACCCCGACGTGTTCGACGACCCCACCGAGTTCCGTCCCGAGCGCAGTCCGAACCGATACATCGCGTTCGGCAAGGGAATCCACTACTGCCTCGGCGCACCGCTCGCTCGCGTCGAGGCCGACGTCGCCCTCAAGGCGCTGTTGGAACAGTTCGACACCATCGAGCCGACGGACGGGGCGAAAAAACCGGTTCCGAGTCAGGTGCTGTACGGACTCGAAAGCCTTCCGTGCCGCGTGGAATAAAAGACGGAATTACCGCACTACAGCTTTTCGAGCGAGTCTATCTCGCTCCGATCCCAGTCGTAGAACGTCGTGTCGATTCGTCTGAGCGTCTCGACACATTCGTTGTATCGGTCACGGGCCTCGTCCGCGTGCTTGTCGCCGGGATTCGCCCGAATCCACTCCCGGAGTTCGGTCAACGAGCGGGGCGAGTAGGTGTCGATCTCGCCCTGTTCGTCCAACAGTTCGAGTTTCTCGTCCTCGTCGCGCAGGGAGCGAACGAGCGCCCACACTGCAGTTCCCCAGAGGACGATGATCGCACCGAACATGACGATCCACGTGCTCGTTGAGAGTGCCATCTCAGTCACCCCCTCCTGCGGCAGTATCCGACGCTTCACGCGAGCCTCCGCGGCCGCGAAGTGCGCCCATGATGAGGACGGAACCGACGAGCAGGACGGCCATCAGCACGACACCGCCAACGGTCTGGACGAGTGATGTGCCGAGATTCATCCAGACGTAGTCGCCCATTATCAGTACCATCACGATGGGGATGAGGTACTTGATGACGAGCACCCACCACCGACCGACGTGAATGTCGGAGTTGCGGTTGAGCGCGACGACGCGCATGGGTTCGGCTTCGAGTTTCCACCCGACAGTCAGGATGATGAGCAGGGTCGCGAGCGGCAGGCCCCAGTTCCCGAACATGAAGTCCATCGTGTTGAGGAAGTCCCCGGAATAGGCGCTCGGTAGACTGAGCAGCCAAATGATACCGACGACGGCGAGCACGGTGCTCTTCCGGCTCAATCTCGTCTCCTCGGAAATCGTCGTCACCGCGACTTCCGTGATGGCGAGTCCGGACGAGAACGTGGCGAACAGGAAGCCGACGAAGAACAGGATGGCCCAGACCTGCCCGCCCGCCATGCTTCCGAACACTTTGGGGAGCGCGACGAACGCCAGTTGGGAACCGGCGCTCGGTTCGAGGCCGAACGCGAACACCGCCGGGAAGGTGGCGAAGATGGCGAGCAGACCGATGCTCGTGTTGCCGATGGCAGTGAAGACGCCACCGCCGAGTGGCACGTCGTCGTTCTTGCTGAGGTAGCTCCCGAAGGTGAGTGCGATACCCCAACCGAGTCCGGTGGAGAACAGCGCCTGTCCGAGCGCGGCGATCCAGGTGGACGATTTACTGAGGTACTCCCATTTGGGAGTGAACGCGAACGCGAGTCCATCCATCGCGCCGGGGAGCGTGAGTCCCTTGATTCCGATCGCGATGAGCGCGAGGACGAGGAACGGAATCATCCATTTGACGACGCGCTCGATGCCGTCCTTGATGCCGAACAGGAGCACACCTGCCGTCGCCGCCATCGCGATGGTGTCCATCCCGACGGTGAGCAACGGCGATCCGGAAAACGAATTCCAGAACGGCTCCGACGCGAAACTGGGTTGAGAGAACGTCAGAAGGAGCGAGTGCGCCGCGTAGTACAGCGTCCACCCGATGATGGGCGCGTAGTAGGACATCAACGCGATGTTCACGAGGACGACGACCAACCCGAGTCCTTCCGCCCGACCCTCGCCGAAGGCGGATTTGAACGCTCCGATGACGCCGCGATCCGTGTACGACCCGAACACCGTCTCGGCCATCAGGCCGGGGACGGCGATGAGGAACAGGAGGATGATGTACGCCACGAGAAACGCTCCACCCCCGTTCTCGCCGGTCGTAAACGGCATTCGCCATATGTTTCCCGCGCCGACCATCGCCCCGAGCATCGCCATGAGGAAGCCGAACCGACTCCCCCACTGCTCTCGTACTGTCCGTGCGCTAGCATCTGACATGGTACGCCGATGCCAACGTCCGGCAGTCCCTTATATTGATACGGTCACGCCATGATGGTTTGCAGAATACGATAGAACGTCGGATATTTTCTCAGAATATTTGATTGTGGTCGAGCGGGTCCCGTAGAATACGGTTTCCGCTCCTCGACGACAACACGAACGATTGCGGTCGAATCCACCAATAAATCGTATGGCACGATATGAAATGAGTTGGAGTCTCCCGTGGTTCTCGACGGTCATCGCCCGAACTCCCCCGTCTCGGGGGGTGTTCCGGCGATACAGTGATGTGACTCCCGGCTGAACTGTTCTCAATGCCCTCCCCGTCACTCCACATCACGAACTTCGCCGACGAACGGTGTCGGTTCGACAGCTACTGGTCCCGACTTCGCGAGTTGGACGTGCCGGTTCCGAAGACGACGTTCGTCCCGCTCGAAACGGACGAGGACGGGATTCGCTGGGAGACGGACGATATCCTCGCGTTCATGGAGGAAAACGAGTACGACCGCGCGTTCGTCCGGACGCAGGTCAAGGCCGCGACGGTGCGGTTGCGCGACGGGTCGTTCATCTATCGCCGCGACCCCGAGGTCATCGACGACGTCGTCGAGTCGTTGCTCACCCAGAACGTCGAACAGGGGTGGCCGCACGGGGACGGGTTGGTCGTGCGCGAGTGGCTCGACTTCGACTTCTGCATCCACCCGAAGCACAACTGCCACCCGTCGGTTCGGTTCTTCGTGGAAGACGGCGAGGTTCTCGGCCACACGCCGATGACCGCCGAGCGGGCGACGAACGTCTGTGACGACACTTCACTCGGCCGCGTTGTACGGGACGAAACCGGAGACGGAAAGAAGTGAGTCGGTGGGTGCGACCTGGTGGTAGCTATTTTCCGGTGACGATGTCGGCCAGCTTCGTGCGGTCGAACAGCTGTTCGTCCTCGGGAATCTCGGGGTACGGCTTCTTCTTCTCGTAGCCCGGCCACTCGCCGAACTGGTCGGGATACAGTTGCTTCGCGGTCATTTCCAACTGGAAGAGGTTCATGAGCGGCCCCTGATACCGCATTCCGGACGCGTAGAAGCGGTCGTTCTCGATGGCCGAGAGCTTCCCTCCGGCGGGGTGGTTCTGGATCTTCTTCTTCATGTCCTGAACGTAGTAGCCCGGCGAGACGCCCCAGAGGTGGAGGATGACGTCCGGGTCCACTTCGAGCATCGTCTCGTAATCGACGGTGCCCCAGAGGCTGCCCCAGTCCTTCTCCGCGAAGGCGTCCTTCGCCGCGAGCGGGCGGGTGTCGGCCAACCAGTAGCCGGGTTTGTTGAGGTGATACGTGTAGAACTTCCCGTCGCTGTAGGTGACGCGGACGGCCGTCGGTCGCTCTGTTTTAGGCGGGAGCTTCTCTTTAATGGTCGAGATCACGTCGTCGTGAATCCCTTTGAGCGCGTCGTAGCGCTCCTTCTCCTGGAACACGTCCGCCACCTTGCCGAACATGTCCCAGAGGCCGTAGTACTGGTAACCGTCGCGGTACCCTTTCGGCGGTTCGCCGTTCGTTCCGCTGTAGAAGTTGCCGAACCACGGCCCGACGTTCTTCCCGACCTTTTCGACGTCCGACTTCGACCAGTTCTTCTGGGTGGAGACGTAGGCGGGATCGGCGAAGTGTACGTCGCTGTCGAGTTGGTAGAGTTGCTCCTCGCTCAGACTGCTCCCCAAGGCGTTCGGCAAGTCCTTCCACTCGAAGGAGACGCCGTCGAGCCGGTCGTAGTACGTGTTCATCGTCTTGCCGGACATCTCCGGCACGTAGATGGCGTTGACCGCGTCGCCGTGGCCGAGCGCGACGGCCATGTCGGCGTACTGCGGGAAAATCACGAAGGCGCTTTTCGGGACACCATCGAACTCGACGTTCCCCATCGGCGACATCGAAACCGAGTACGGGCCACCGTCGTTCGAGGTCGTTTCCCCGGAGGTCGAGGACGCATTTCCGGTGTCCGAGGTATCCGTCTGTCCATTCGCCGAATTCGAGCCATTGTCACTGCACCCGGCGAGCAACCCGCCGACGACGAGCGCACCGCCGCCCCGGAGATAGTCGCGTCGGGACGGGTTCGGTGGTGTTCCAGACATACGTGTTTAGGCAGGCCTAAACGCTGTTTATCCTTTTTGGTTTTCCTGACATCCCGTCACGTAGCTAACCCGAACAGTCTCGCGGACCGTTATTCCATTCGCTTCTCCATCACGACCACCGGGAACGCGACGTCACGTCCGTCGTACCCCTTCGTGACTGCCTCTTCGGTCACGGGACGGTAGCCCATCCGCTCGTAGAACGCGACGGCGTTGCGCGACGACCACAGTTCGAGTCGGGGCAATCCGGCACCGCGAGCGTAGCCCTCCAGATGGGAGAGAACCACCGACCCGACACCTCGTCGAGCGGCGTCCGGATGCACGTACACCGCCCGCACTTCATCGTTTTCCGGGACGAGATGACCGTATCCGACCACCTCGTCCGCTTCCGCAACCACGAGGTAGTGACCCGGTTCGTCGATGGGATATCCCGCGGTTCCATCGTCCTTCTCGGCCCACGCCGCGACCTGCTCTTCGTCGTACGCGTCCGGGCCGAACGCATGGATTGCCGCGACATGGAGCGTCAGAATCTCGTCGACGTCCTCCCGCGTCGCTTCTCGAACTCGCGTCATCCAGTTTCCGTTCCCCGACCACTGGCATCAACGACTTGATCATGCAGAGACGACTGTCTCTCTGGCTTACAATGGCAATACTTGTCACACACGACCAAACTACTTGTGCTCGCGTCTAGAACGGGATTCTATGGAACCGAAACGGGAACTGCTCGAACTGCTGCTGTCGAACGCCCGCGAGAGCCCCACAGACCTCGCACGACAGACCGGACTGTCGGAGTCGGAAGTCGAATCAGGGATCGAAAAACTCGAAGCGGACGGCGTCGTTCGCGGCTATCAGGCGGTCGTGGACTGGCACAACGTGGACGACGAACACGTCCAAGGGGAGGTCGAACTCAACGTCGAACTCGACCGGGAAACCGGCTACGAGGAGATCGCCCGCCGAATCGCCAAGTTCCCGCAGGTCGTCTCGCTCAGACTGGTCAGCGGCGACTACGACTTCGCGATCGACGTCGAGGGCGATTCGATGCACGACGTGTCGAACTTCGTCTCCGAGCAGATCGCACCCATCCCGGAGGTGACCCAGACGGTCACCCACTTCGTGATGGAGACGTACAAGGAACGCGGCATCGAGTTCGAGGACCGCGACGAGGACGACCGCCTCTCGATCTCGCCATGAAACCGGCCGACCGAGTTCAACAGGTCCCGCCGTCCGGCATCCGTCGGTTCTTCGAACTCGCCGAGGAGCGCGACGACGTAATCTCCTTGGGTGTCGGCGAACCGGACTTCTCCGCGCCGTGGGCCGCCCGAACCGCCGCCATCGACGCGCTGGAGCGCGGAAAAACGTCCTACACCGCGAACCGCGGCCGCCGGAACCTTCGGCGAGCCATCGCCGACCACGTCCGGCGCTACGATCACGAGTACGATCCGGACGATGAGATTCTGGTGACCGCGGGCGCGAGCGAAGCCATCGACGTGGCGATGCGCGCGCTGGTGAACCCCGGCGATACCGTGGCGGTCCACCAACCGTCGTACATCTCCTACGTCCCCGGCGTCGTCTTCGCGG
>NZ_JBAWAC010000039.1:0-2601 GCF_049589095.1 Haladaptatus sp.
CTCCTGAAGTGACGGTATTCCGCCTTCGAGAGTCCGGCTTTTCCGAGCACGTCACCGTGGGCGTCGCTTCCGCCAGTCGGCACCAAGTTGTGGTCGGCAATCGCCCGTTCCAGCGGTCGCGTATCCACCTCGCGTCCGTAGGGATAGTATCGCTCGACGGCATCCAGTTCGCTGGTGAGGGCGAGCGCCGAAGTGGGGTCGTCGTACCGATACGGGTGGGCCAAACCGACGAGGCCGCTCGCGTCCGAGAGCAGTTCGACGCCGTGCTCGAACGTCGGCACGTCCCGTGCGACGTAGCACGGTCCGCCAGCGCCGATGAGTTCGTCGAACGCGCCGGAAAAATCGTACTCGGTTTCCGGGTGTGCTTCGATGGCGCGAGCGATGTGCGGTCGTCCGAGCCCCTCGCGCGATTCGAGTCCGAGGTCGATATCGAGTCGGTCTTCGACGGAGTCGATGATGGCCTGTCCGCGTTCCTTGCGGTCGGCTTGCAGGCGCTCCAGTTCGTCGGCGAGTTCCGGTGTCGGATAGACGCCGTAGCCGAGCAAGTCGAGATGCTGGCCATCGGGTGCGCTCACCCGCAGTTCGATGCCGTGAACGACCGTAACCCCATCCACCACGCTGATCGGCGTCGGTAGTTCCGGATGTAGTCGGTCGTGGTCCGTGATGGCGACGACGGACACGTCCGCCGACCGCGCGGCCGCCGGAACGTCGGACAGTTCCATCGACCCGTCGGAGTTAGTGGTGTGGACGTGTAGATCCGCAAAAACGCTCATGTCCTTCCTCCGGTAGCTCGAACGAAGGTGTTTGTGGTTCGACCGGCGATTTTTGCGGGACAGGGCGGCGACGAAGCGTCGAATCTATACCGATTGTACATCCTTATATTCTCCGTATCCCCTTGGCGGAAATGTTTATAATGGTCTTTGATTTAGAACTGTTCGTAATGACGCTCAAGAAGGCAAGCCAACTGCTCGATGAACATCAGTATCCGACCGACACGGAACGGTTGATCGCGTCCCACGGCGACTACGTCATCGACCTCCCGAACGGGACTGAAACCCTCGAAGAGGTGTTCAACCGTACCGGAGACGAAACGTACGAGTCGCCACAGCAGGCCCAAGAAGCGATGTACAACGCCATCAGCCACAAGGCAATCGGTCGCCGGTACTACAGCGACCGCGACCCGACGACGATGGGAACGTCCGGTCCCGACCAGGTCTCGTTCTAGACCCAGTCGAGCGCACGGTTCAGCGACAGCGGTACCGACCCCTTCTCGTACGCTTCGATGTGTCCGGACGGTCGAGCGCGGAAGACGACCGCCGGTCGATGACGGACGCCCGGTTGCTCGCCGACGACGGCGGCCCACTCGTCGTCCCGGAATCCGGTGCAGTCAACGAACAACACCGCGCCGCCACCGTGCTCGCTCAGTTGCCCGTTCGTCTTCGTTTCCGCGGTCTCGCGCACCGCCGCGACGGGCGTATCCGCGGCCCGCCGGGTCGGCGGACGTGGACGGGTCACTTCGACCAGCGTGGACTGGTTGCCGTCGGCGGGGTCGGCACGGAAATCGAGCGAATGGCCGGTCGTCACCTCGATTTCGGGTTCGACGGCGTACCCGGCGTCGGTCAGTATCTTTGCGACGGTGAACTCGCTCATCGTCGAACTCATGCGGTTCTCGTCGAAGTACTCGCTCGTCCCGAGTTTCGACGCCATCGTGTATCGGTAGTCGTCCAGCGCACCAGTGCTGAGAAATCGCTCGTAAAACGAGAGCGCTTGGTCGCGCGTCGCGTCGGGGAATCCGGCGGCGTACTTACGGAAAAATGCCCGCGAGGTTTCGCGGCCGTCCTTCGAGAAGAAGACGGGAAGGAAGAACCACGAGAGGTAGTCGTATTCGGCCAGCCACGGGGATTCGACGGCGAGATCCGCGAGGAGTTCGCGTTGACTCCACCGCGCGATAGGATACGGAATCTCGTCGAAGGTGTACTTGTTCGTGCGCCAGAGTGCGGGCGGCGTCTCGGTATTCCCGAGCCAGTAGGCGAGGTCGTCGTTCCAGACGAACAGCGCCACGTCGCCGTTATCCATCTCGAAACGCCGTGCCTCGAAGCCGTTCGGTTCCACGTAGTGTGGTGTCGTCGAACGCGCCCCGAGGTTCGAGTCGAGGTGCGAATACAACTCCGTCGTTATGCGGTCGTCGTCCCACCGCTCCGTAGAGCGGCGAAAGCGGAGCGGGCTTGCCACGGGATGACCTAGTAACCGAGAATGTTTACGTGTTATGCACCACACCGGTCGTCACGAATACATCTCTCCTCTCAGTTCCGTCGTCTTTTCCATCGGTTCACCTGCTCCGTTTCTTCGAGTACCTCTTTCCGTCTGACGATAGTCCATCGTGAACGTATAATGTGATTATCCGTTACATTAATAACTACCCCTCGCCAAGTATGGGTGTGGTTGTCATGTCAATGGGTGCCTATGACGAAGAAGAACACGAACGCCGCGAGCGGAAAAACAGTAGCGTTGACACGACCGTCGATGACGTACGGTCCGAATATCACGGGACTGTTGAGTACGATTCCGGCGACTCAGCCGAAGACCTGCTCAAGCAGTTCG
>NZ_JBAWAC010000040.1:0-2291 GCF_049589095.1 Haladaptatus sp.
CGTAGAAGTCGAGGGCTTCGAGCGCCAGCACTTCCGCGATGGTGAAACAGTCGTGCACCTCGGCGACGTCCACGTCGCTCGCGTCGATTCCGGCGTCCGCGTAGGCTTCCTCGGCGGCCTCCTCGGCCGCAGGTGAACGAGCGAGGTACTCGCGTCCCTGGAGCGCCATCCGGTCACCGCCCTGTCCGGTTCCCGTGACGGAGACCGGCGCGTCGAGGCCGTGGTCGGCGGCGTACTCGTCACTGACGAGCACGACGGCGGCCGCACCGTCCGTGATGGGACACGCGTCGAACAGGCCGAGCGGTTCGGCGATCATCGGTGCGTCGAGCGCCTGTTCGAGTTCGATCTCCTTCTGGAACTGGGCGTGTTCGTTTGGCACGGCGTTCGCGTGGTTTTTCACCGCAATGTGAGCCAAATCCTCGCGCGAACCGCCGTACTGCTCGAAGTATGCTCGCGCCATCAGCGCGTACGCGCCGGGGAACGTTATCCCGGCCCGGACCTCGTACAGGTCGTCCGCCGCGATGGCGAGGGCTTCCGTCGTCTTCGCCGTCCCGAGGTTGTTCATCCGTTCCGCGCCGCCGACGAGAATCGCGTCGGCTTCTCCGTTCCGAACGTCCTTGACGGCCTGCCGAATCGCGACGCCGCTGGATGCACACGCGCTCTCGTAGCGCGTTGCGGGCGCACGAATTCCCGCGGCTTCCGCCATCAGCGGCCCTTGGTGGCCCTGATGCTCCGCCAGTTCGCCCATGAAGTTTCCGTAGTAGAGTTCCTCGATATCGTCGCGGGGGACCTCCGCATCGGCGAACGCGCTCGCGCTCGCCTCGGCGAAGAGGTCACGCCCCGTCCGCTCGGGATGCTTCCCGAAATGAGTCAAGCCGACTCCTGCAATCCGAACACCTGTCATGTGAGAACGTACGAGCGGCCCGGTTAAGAAAGACACTCTTTTCGATTTCAGGCCGAATGAGAGAAATTTCAGCCGGTTGTTTCGGTTTGGAGTGAACGAACGTACAGTTACCTGCCGCCAAATCATTCATTAATTTTCGAAACTGAACGGTTCGCCGGAAAATCGACAGATCGGTGGCACTGTGTGGAAATAACTAGCGAACGAACCACGTTACCGTCCCACATTTTCGCCGGGTTCGCCACGTTCCGACGGAATCGACTCGTCACCAGCGGTATGACTCGGCGGGAGAACGGGAAGAAGTTAGAATCGAACTACTCGACCACAGATCAGTTGGCGGATTCGACGACTTCGACGTCCTCGGCGTCGATGGCGTCCGTATCGAGCCAGTGGGGAACGTAGTTTCGGCGGTCGAAGTCCTCGCGTTCGTCCTCGGTACCGATGACACACCACAGTTGGGGTTCGTCCGGGCCGTGCCAGTCGCCCTGTCGGGTGATGGAGAAACAGACCTGTTCTACGTCGTCGTAGTTGATGATCGCGTCGTCCCGGATTCCGGGGTCCCCGTGGATGATGAGCCGTTTCATACGAGAGGGTTTGTAAGGCGGTCAATTAAGCGCTTTGCAACCGCCGTTCGAACCCGATTCGGGAGCGGATTCGTCTCAGACGTAGGACGGGACGTTGTTCATGTGGTAGACGATTTCGTCGCCGAGGGTGTCGAGATAGTTCGAGTGGTCGTCGCCGACCTGCGAAGTCGCATCGTACTCGACGTAGTTGGGTGCGGGCGTGTTGCCGTCCTCGTAGCCGGTCTCGCCGAGCGCCTGGTCGAAATCGATGGTGTTGTACACCCACTCCAGCACGTCGTCCTCCTCGTTGTGGTAGTTGAACGTCGCCGTCGTCTGGTTCGTGATGGCGTTGTACGTGTCCATCCACTCCTTGGTGGGCGCTTCGTTGTCCGTCGCCGCGCCGAGCATGTGGGTCGAGTACACCTCGTAACCGCCGTCGTTCCACCACGAGGTCACGTCAAGCGAGCGAAGCGAACTGAGGAGCACCTGTGCACCGAGCGAGTGGCTGGCGAACCTGAGCGTGGTGTTCGGACAGTAGTATTTGAGATACACCGCGAACTGCGCGAGTTTGACGCCGTTCTTCTGGGCGACGTCCTGTGCCGTCCCCCAGCCATAATCGATGCCACCACCGGCGTCGCTGTCCCACGAATAGCCGATCAGGGTTCCGTCGTATCCTGCGGCGTCGAGGTTGTTCTTCGCCGAGAGGAACTTGTCCTCCGCCTCCTGTTCGGGGTCGCCGCCCGTCTTGTGCCAGCCGTGGATGAACACGGTCAAGTCGTCCACACAACCGGTATCGACGCCCGGAACGTCGCCAGTGGTGTCGTAGC
>NZ_JBAWAC010000041.1:0-5982 GCF_049589095.1 Haladaptatus sp.
CGAGGAGATGATGACGTTCGAACCGAACGCGCGGGCGAGTCGGACCACCTCGGAATTCTCCATATCAGCACGAACGTGGAGCATGTTCGTTCGGCCGCGTGTGGACGTGTGGAAGTCGATGCCGAAATCGCACGGTTCGAGGAAGTTGCGATAGATCTGATCGGCCATCCGCTTCGCGCTCGTGGACCCCTGACGCCCCGGGAACGAGCGGTTCAGGTCGCGGTCGTAGATGGGGAGGTATCGCTGTTGGGCGAGGAACCCGGGGACGTTCATCACGGGGAGACAGACGATGGTCCCGTGTAACTCCTCGTGATTCCAGTCGTAGGCGACTTCACGGACGACCTCGATGCCGTTGAGTTCGTCACCGTGGGCCGCCGCAGAGAGAAAGACGGTCGGGCCGGGATACTCCCCGTTGACGATGGTAACGGGAATCCGAACTGGGTCACCGAGATACGTCTCGCTGATTCCGTACCGGATGTTTTGGATTTCGCCCGGTTCCACGATACCGCCATTATACGTGAACGGCTCCGCCTCGTCCCCGGTCATGTACACCACTCAGGGAGCACCGTATAAAAATATACTACTACACATGTCCTGTTCCGAAACTTTTCTGTGGGGAATGTTGACGCTTCAAATCAACTGGGAACGATTTAAGACCGAACGGACGAAATGTACAGTACATGGATTCTAACGGCTCACCTGTCCGAGTTGGGGTACTCAGTCTACACAACAGCAAGGAAACGAAAGCGATCTGCAACGCTATCGAAGATCTCGGTCACGAACCGGAGTGGCTTCGCCACGAGAACACGGCAGTCGAAATCGAGAATGGGGAAGTCACGCTTGAACCGGATATCGACGTCGTCGCCAACCGCCTTCTGCTCTCCAATACCGAACAACCGTCCGAAGCGCTCGGACTCGCGAACATCTACGACTCCCTCGTTCCGATTCTCAACCGACCGCCCGCGGTGATGACGGCCATTCACAAGTTCTCGACCGCGGCGAGCCTCACGAACGCCGGAGTCCAAGTTCCGGATGCGCTTCTCGCGCTCGACACCGACCGCCTCAACGACGGTCGGGCGAACTACGGCGAGGAGGCCGTCTACAAAACCGCCATCGGAACTCACGGCGGTGGGACGTGGAAGGTCGGTCCGGACGAACTCGTCAATCCGCGCGTCGGGGATCGACAGGCGTTCTTACAGGACCTCATCGAGCGCGACGAGGGACGACACCGCGACCTTCGCGTTTACGTCGTCGGCGATCAGATCGTCGGCGCGATGAACCGCTACGCGCCGGAAAACGACTGGCGGACGAACGTCGCGCTCGGCGGCGACGTCGAGGACATGACCGACGAACTGCCGGACGAAGTCGTCGATATCGCCCGCCGGGCGACCGACGTCGTCGGACTCGATTACGCTGGCGTGGACCTCATCGAGGGGAACGACGGCTGGTACGTCCTGGAAGTCAACCCGACGGCCGGGTTCAAGGGCCTGTACAAGGCGACCGGTCGAAGTGCGGCCCCGTACATCGCGAAGGCGGCGATCGAGGCGGGCGGCGGGGACGTCGACCACCAGCGCGTGGAAGAGTTGTCCGCGACGTTGGACGACTCCGTCCCGTCGTGCAAACCCGTCAGCAGTAGTCCGGAGCCGACCGAAACCGTCGTCATCGGCTACACCGAGGAAGTACTGGTGAGCGGAACCAGCGGGTCGGAGACCGTCGTCGCGAAATCCGACACGGGTGCGACCCGGTCGAGCATCGACACGAAACTCGCCGCCCAGATCGGTGCCGGTCCCATCAAGAGCATGACCCGCGTCAAGTCGGGCAGCAGCAAGTCGAGCAAATCGCGCCCCGTCGTTGACGTGGTCATCGGCGTCGGCGGCAACCGCCACACCGTCACCGCGAGCATCGAGGACCGAAGTCACATGGACTACCCGGTCCTCCTCGGTCGGGACATCCTCGAACATTACCAGGTGGACGTGCGTCGTCGCGTCGATGCCGATGACGAAGCCGAGATGGAAGAGGAAGAGGAGCACGCCGAAGAATAAGCAGGGTAAGGCGGTCAGCTTTTTTGCCGTGGCTTCCTACCGACGAGCAACTGCTACGAGTGAGACGATGAACGACGACGCACTATCTACACTTCGGGAGGACCCCGTGATGGCCGAGTTGCTCGACAGACACGACCCGTACTTGGAAGCGAACTGGTCGGAGTACGAACGGCTCTGTATCTCGATCATCAACCAACAGCTCTCGACGGCGAGCGCGGCGGCGGTCAAAGAGCGCGTCTTCTCCCTGCTCGGGGACGTGACGCCGAAAACCGTGCTGGCCGCGGACGACGACGACCTTCGGGACGCGGGTCTCTCGCGAACGAAAGTCGAATACCTGAAGAACGCTGCTCGCGCGTTCCAGCGGAACGATCTCACCAGGGAGGGACTATCCGAGCATTCGAACGAGGAAGTCGTGGACGCGCTGACGGAGATCAAGGGAGTCGGTGAGTGGACCGCCAGAATGTATCTGCTGTTCGTGCTGGAACGGGAGGACATCCTCCCGCTCGGTGACCTGGCGGTACGCCGCGGCATCCAGCAGCTATACGGAAACGGGACGGAGTTGACGCGCGAGGAGATGCGTGAAATCGGCGAACAGTGGCGACCCTACCGCTCGGTCGCGACGCGATACATCTGGGCCGAGTACGAATCGGAGTGAGAAACCCGTTCGAAAACGACGCCGGAGGGTGTCTACGGTCGTCCTTCCGCGGATACCGTAGTTGGGGGATGGGCGATGGATTCAGTCGTCGTGTCCGTGTCCGTGTCCATGTCCGTGGTCGCCGTCGCGGCCATGGCCGTGGTCGTCATCGTGACCGTGTCCGTGATGGTGACCCCAGATCGGTCGCCGGACGGCACGTCGGGTGTCGAGGTGGCCCTCTCCGTGGTAGGTCGGGTTGTCGAGGTCGCGCGCGGTGTTTTCGAGGTGTTCACGGACCTCGCCCGGCGTCGCGTCCTGGTTGACGCTCTTGATCAGCGCGGCAGCACCGACGACCTGCGGTGTCGCCATGCTCGTTCCCGCCTTCCAACCGTACGTGGGAACCATGTCCACGTCGTCGTCCTCGTCGCCCCAGTCGAACACCGTGCTCAACACCATGTCATATTGGGAGTTCGCATCCTCCGGGGCGTCCTGGTCGAGGTTTCCGCCGGGTGCGCTGATGTCGATGGCTTCCGCGCCGTAGTTGGTGTAGTACGCCGGTTCCCACGTCGGCTTTCGCAAGTGGTGGAGCGCCCGCTTGTAGTGATGATGGTCGTGGTGCCAGTGATGACCGTGGTGGTCTTCGTCCTCGTCCTTCTTCTCGTCGTCCCAGAGAAAGCCGATGGGACCGGTGGCGCTGATGCTCATGACGTTGTCGGCCTCGTTCGGGAGGCTGATGACGTCGCCGTCGGTATCGAGGTTCACACTGTCGTTGCCCGCGGCCGCGACGAGGAGCGTGCCCTTCTCGTTCGCGTGCGAGGACGCCCGCTCGATGGACTCCTCCAACAGTTCCGTATCCGAATCGTCCGGCAGCGGGTACGCGCCGAGACTCATGTTCGCCACGTCGGATTCGATGTCCGCGCTGTACACCATCGCCGCGACGATGTCCCCGAACGTCGCGAACGGTCCGGTAAAGACCCGAAGCGCGACGAGGTCCGTGTCCGGTGCGGTTCCGATGACGCCGTCCTCGTTCGATCCGTCGGCGGCGATGATGCCCGAGACGTGGGTCCCATGGTCGCTGATGAGCGGGTTGAAGTCCCCGCCGTCCCCGGTGAAGTTCTTCGAGAGGTCAGTGTTGAGCGCGTGTTTCAAATCCGGATGGGTTTCGAGCGCCCCGGAATCGATGACCGATACGCGGGTCCCCTCGCCGCGCGTCTTTCGGTGGACCTGGAGCACGTTCTGTGCCTGTTTGTCCCACTGCAGGTCGTAGCGTGTATCGTGTGGATGATGGTCCGAACGTTCGTGGTGTTCGGCCTCGACCCGGTTGAACTCCATCTTCACGTCCTTGGAGTACCGCGTTCCCACGACCTTGCTCTCGTCACCTTTGACCACGGCGATGCCGATTTGGCTGAGATCGTGGACGACTTTGAGGCCGTCGAGGACGTCGGCCGAGGCATCACGCAGATCGACGACGTATCGGTCCGAAGTCGATTCCGCGGAAACGGTCGGGACGGTCAGTGCCAATCCACCCAGTGCAACCCCTGCACCCTTCAAAAAAGAACGGCGCGTCGGTTTTCGTGACATTCGTTCTCACTTCCCATCGGACATATATTAATTTTAATACTCACTTATCGATTAAAAACATGAACATACAGAATACGTTCATCTTTTTCGGGACGAAGATGAACTCAGTCGTCGTGACCGTGGCCGTGATCGTCGTCGTGATCATATCCGCGACTGTGTCCGTGGCCGTCGTCGTGGTCGTCGTGGTCGTCATCGTGACCGTGATGACCCCAACGATCATCCCCGATTTCCTTCCAGACGGCCCGTGCGGTGTCGAGGTTGCCCTCCCCGTGGTAGGTCGGGTTGTCGAGGTCACGTGCCGTGTCTTCGAGGTGCTGGCGAACCTCGCCCGGCGTCGCATCCGGGTTGACGCTCTTGACCAGTGCGGCGACGGCCGTCACTTGTGGTGACGCCATGCTCGTTCCCGCCATCCGCCCGTAGTCCGGCACTCGTTCGCCGTCCTCTTCGGTAAAGATCGTGCTCAGAACGAGGTCGTAGTACCACTTCGAGTCGGTACCGATCTGGCTCTGGTCGGCGTTTCCGCCGGGTGCGCTGATGTCGACCGCATCCGCGCCGTAGTTCGTGTAAAACGCCGGTTCGTACGTCGGCTTTCGGAGGTGACGGAGCGCCGCGTGGTAGTTTTCGTCCTCCGGATTCTCGTCGTCCCAACGGTAGCCGATGGGGCCAGTGGCGCTGATGCTCATGACGTTGTCGGCCTCGTTCGGGAGGCTGATGACGTCGCCGTCGGCGTCGAGGTTGGACGCATCGTTCCCCGCCGCCGCAACCATGAGCGTGCCCTTCTCGTTCGCGTACGAGGACGCCCGTTCGACGGAGTCCTTGAGAACGGCGGTGTCCGAATCGTCCGGCAGCGGGTACGCACCGAGGCTCATGTTCGCCACGTCGGATCCGATGTCCGCGCTGTACACCATCGCCGCGATAACGTCGCCGAACGTCGCGTTCGGCCCGGAGAACACCCGAAGGGCAACGAGGTCTGTTTCGGGCGCGGTGCCGGTCACGCCTTTACCGTTCCTGTCGTCTGCGGCGATGATACCGGAACAGTGCGTTCCGTGGTCGCTCTCGACCGGATTGAAATCCCCGCCGTCGTCGGTGAAGTTCTTCGAGAGGTCGGTGTTGAGCGCGTGTTTCAAATCCGGATGGTCCTCGTACGCTCCCGAATCGATGACCGACACGCGGGTCCCCTCGCCGCGCGTCTTCCGGTGAACCTGCGGGATGCGTTGTGCCTGCTTGTCCCACTGGTACTTGTAGAGCGGGTCCTGCATCCAATGATGCCGGTCGTGGTGGTGTCCGTGATGCTCCACCTCCGGGAACGTCACCGCCATGTCGACGTCCTTCGAATACCGCGTTCCACTCACCTTTTCGTCAGTCCCCTTGACGACCGCGATGTCGATTTGATCGAGACGGTGGACGATGTCGAGCCCTGCCAGGTCGCTGTCCGATGTGGACCGAATATCGACGATATAGCGGTCCTCCGACGGACTCGCGGAGACCGTCGGCATCGTCATCGTCAGTCCAGCAAGTGCCACCCCTGCACCTTTCAAAAATGAACGTCTCGTTGGTTTTTGTGACATTCCAATAGATGCCAATACTTATTCTGTTTAATGTTATCGGTTTCGGCAACTGTTAACGAGCCACCCGAAGATAGATAATATATTGAAAGATTTAAATTCTAATATAATTAAAATGGTTTCAACTGTTGGCGATGGGATTAGCTGTCCACGTTACGGA
>NZ_JBAWAC010000042.1:0-5698 GCF_049589095.1 Haladaptatus sp.
TTTATATGTAGTGGGTCGGGGCAGATTCGAACCTGAGCAAGACATTCCTGCTCACTTCGTTCGCGGGCTGTGACGAGCGACGCAGACTCGCCGCTCATCGGTTACCCGTGGCAGAAATCCTTGGGTCGGGGCAGATTCGAACTGCCGATCTGCTCCGTGTGAAGGAGCTGTCATAACCGGACTAGACTACCGACCCGCTCACTTTTTCGTTTTCCTGCACCGGACTTAAGGCTTGCTTTCGAGGGCGGCCGGTACGACCAAGGGCCAGCGATTCCGACCCCCGAACATGACCGACTGGAACGTGGTGAACGTGGCCGATGCGGAGCCGGGCGTTCGGGACGGTGGGAAACCCCTGAACGAAGTGCTTTCCGCGCACGCCGGTCCGCGGACGAAGTTCGTGCTTCCGGAGGGACGCTACCACCTCGACGGGCGGTTCTACCACAACGACGCCGAGGCGGTTGCGGTGGTGGGCGACCCGCACGCCACGCTGGCCGTGACCGATCCCGATCAGCAGTACGGGCTGGACGTCGGGGGCGATTGGGGCGTATCCGCCGGTTCGTCGGCCACGACGGTCGAGATTAGAAACCTGACGTTCGACATGAGTGCAGAGGGCGTCGGCGCGCAGGCCATCTCCGCACGGGCGAGCGACGACCTGCGAATCGAGAACGTGGCGGTCGAGGGTGAGTGTGCATCGGCGGGCAAGAAGGCCCTCGGAGCGATTTACGCGGCGGTCACACACCCGGATGGGGTGGGCGAGGTGAACGTCTCGCTACCGGACGGGTGTGCGTTCCGGCCCGACGCGTATCCGGACCAGTCACCCACGGAATCCCAGACCAGCCATCCGATCGGTATCAGCGTTACCGACGACCACCGCGGCGAGTTGACGTTCCGCGACTGCCACGTCGAGGGGTGGGTGAACAACGGCGGCTACCTCGCGGGCGGGAGAGGACCGTGTTTCGTGGAGGGAGGCCTGTGGAAGGACAACGGGAACGCGAACCTCCGGTTGGGCGACAGCGACGAAGCCAGCGGCGTGGAAATCGAAGTGGACGAGACCGAATACACCAGCTGTGCACTCTGGTTGCAGGAGGGCGATGCACGCGTCTCGCACACCGAAATTCGCCTGCCGGACTGCGACAACGACGGCCTCAGGATTTCGAGTCGCTCCGCCCGCGTGCGCGACCTGAAGATCGAGTGTACGTCCTCGGCGCGTGCCATCAAGGTCAATGACGGGGACGGCCCGGTCATCTTGGAGAACGTGGAGCTGGTGGACTCGGGCAACGGCGCGATTCACGGCTACTGCGTGGAGCTATGGCGCGGCGGAACCGAACTCCGCGACTGCCGGTTCGCCTTCCGGAATGGTACGGAAAATCGACACGGTATCAATGTCCTCGGCGAGGGAATCATCTTTGATGGCGTGACGGCCACCCACGACGCGGACGGGAACGCGACCATGCTCGTCAAGGCCGACGACGTGGCGTTCAGGAACTCGACGTTCCGTGGCCGTGTCGATGTGGATCGAAAAAACGCGTCGCCCCCGCACGTCGAGGGCGGCGACTTCGCGGACTGTGAGTGTATTGGCTTCGAGGTCTAACTCATCCGCTTTCTCGCGTCCCGCATGGCATCGCGGGAACGTCGTTTCGCCTCGTGCTCCACGCCACGGAGGTTTCGTCGCATCTTCTCCCGTCGGTTCGGCTCCGGCGGTTGTTCCCGTCCGGTCAGTTCGCGGGCTTTTCGCTCGGCGGGTTGCAGTTCCTCGCGGAGACCACGCCCGAGATGACTCCCGGCATGTCGGAGGTGGTACCACGCGTCTTTGAAGTGTGTGTTCATGGCTCTCCCAATTATGTCCTTACGCTTGGGTCAGATATAATCGTTCCGTCGGAATTCGTCGGGGACCCCGGTTCAAAAACGGTTTTACTGCGGGCAAAGAAAGGAGATACGTATGTTTACGCGGCTTTCGATTCCGACGCCGTTCCAAATCGGACCAGTGAACGCCTACTTGACGGGGCGGACGCTGGTGGACCCCGGTCCGGGAAGCGAAGAGGCATGGACTGCACTGCTCGACGGGTTGGAGGACCACGACCTCGGTCCGAGCGACGTGGAGCAGGTGGTCATCACGCACCCGCATCCGGACCATTTCGGCTTGGCAAAGCGGCTTCGTGAATCGGGCGCACGGGTCGTCGCCAGCACCGCGGCAGCGGACATTTTGAGAGATTTCGACGACAGATTGCGGTACGAACAGGAGTACTTCTCGGATTTCTTCGACCGGAACGGAATGGCGGCGACGACCGCCCAAACCGTGACCAACCTTCCGGAGGCGTATCTCTCGGCCGCCCCGAGCGTCGAAACCGACCTCGCACTTGACGACGGCGAATCGGTTACGGTCGAGGGTATCGAGTTGACCGCCGAGTTCGTCCAGGGACACTCCGCCGGGGAGACCATCTTCACGTTCGAGTACGAGGGCGAATCGATGGCGGTCGTCGGCGACCACGTGCTCGGCGATATCACGCCCAACCCGTTTCTTCAACCACCGATGGAGAGAGGTGGAAAGCGCCCGCGTATGCTTCCGGCGTTTAATCACTCCCTCTCGAACCTCCGAGAGCGCGGCCTCGATCACATCTTCCCCGGCCACCGTGAGGAGATCGATGACCCCTCCGAGCGGATCGGTGAAATCCTTGACTCCCACGAGGAGCGAACTCGAAACGTTCGCACGCTCGTGGACGACCCGACGACGGCGTTCGGGGTGATGGAAGGGTTGTTCGACGACCTCCCTGCGACGGAGTACTTCCCCGGGATGAGCGAGGCGGTTGGTCACCTCGACGTGCTCGAAGAGCGTGGGGAAGTGAACCGACACGAACAAGGTGGCGTCGTGGTGTACGAGGGAGTAACCAAATGAACGAACTGCAACCCGTCACCCTCGGCGACGAACCTGCCGACCTCGTGATTCGGAACGGTCGCGTTCTCTTGCCGGAGTTGTGCGAGTTTCAGGCCCGCGATGTGGTCGTGAAGAACAACCGCGTCGCGGCGCTGCCGGAGGATGGAACCGACGCTATCGGCGACGAAACCCGAGTCATCAACGCCAGTGACCGCGTCGTGACGCCGGGGTTCATCGACGCTCACACGCATATCGATTTGCATCAGACGTTCGAGAACGCCTATCACTACGCCCTCGAAGGTGGAACGACGACCGTCATATCGGAGGTTTCGGGTTTCGGGTTGTCGTTCGGCGCGGAAGGCGTCGAGCAGTTGCTCGCCGCGACGTCGTACCTCCCGATTCGGGTGTACGCGACGGTTCCGCCGCAACCGCTCATCGACACGTTCGAACCCGCACGCGGGAACGCGGAATCGCTCACCAACCTCCTCGGTGACGCTCGCATCGTCGGCGTCGGCGAGACCGACTGGATTCACGCCGTCGGTCGGGACTCCCCGACCGAGGACCTGTACGAGCGCGCCCATATCGAGGGCAAAACCGTCAGCGGCCACGGTGCTGGCTGTTCGGGAGAGAAACTCCAAGCGTTCGCGACCGTCGTCGACGACGACCACGAGTCGATCACGGGCGAGGACATCATCGAACGCGTCGAGAACGGTATCCACGCCGTCGGCCGCTGTGGCTCGATTCGTGACGACATGTCGGCAGTCGGCGAGGCGTACGAGGAGATCGGCGCGGCCGAAATCTCGCTCTCGACGGACGGCATGTGGCCCCGGGAACTCGTCCGGGAGGGATACATGGACGTGGTGGTTCGCCGGGCGATCGAGGAGGGCGTCTCGCCTGCGGACGCGATTCGCATGGCGACGCTCAACCCTGCCCGCCACTTCGGCCTGTCGAACCTCGGGTCGCTCGCGCCGGGCAACATCGCCGATATCCTGCTCATCGACGACTTGGAAACTGTCAACGTCACCACCGTCATCAACGGCGGCGAGGTCGTCTACAACAACCACGAAATGGCCGTCGCGCCGCGTTCCTACGAGTATCCCGACCACTTCTACGACAGCGTGAACGTCAGCACCGACCCCGAGGAGTTCCGCGTTCCCGCGGACGTGGCCGCCGACGGGGAGGTTCGCGCCATCGAATACCGCGAGGGACTACTCTCGGGCGAGACGAACGTCGTCCCACCGGAGAAGGACGGCGAACTCGTCGCTGCGCCGGAGGACGGCCTGTTGAAAGTCACGCTCCTCGACCGGCATCCGGACGGGGACGGAACCGGTTTCACCGGCTTCGTTACCGGATTGGGACCGATCGAGGGTGCGATTGCGACCAGTCTCACGTGGGAGACGCCCGGCGTCATCGCCGTCGGTAGCGGTGAAGATCTCCGTCGTGCGGTTTCGCACGTGAACGAGATGGGTGGTGGCTGGGCAGTCGTCAGGGACGGCGACGTGATCGCCGAACTCCCGACGCGAGTGGCCGGGGTGTGTTCGGACCTCGAAGTCGAGGAAACCGCAAAGCTGTACACCGCAATCGAGAGCGCGCTACGGAGTCTGGGCACGGACGTCGAGCGTCCGATGATCGGAATCCAGACGCTCACGTTCCCGGGCGTGCCCTCCCTCAAGATGTCCTTCTCGGGCTATGCCGACATCTTCTCACGCGAAATCGTCGGGTTGACGCCGAACTAGGCGTTCCGGTGTCGGTTCCCGTTTCGTTTTACTGGCCCGAGTGGTGCTCCCTGATGGTTCGAATCTGTTCGTACGGGAAGAAGTTCCGCCCGCCTTTCCGCCGAACCCAGATACCCGTCTCGTAGAAATCCACGTCCGTCGCTGCGACGGGTGACACGATGTTCTGTTCCTCACCCCGTTTGCCAGTCGGCACGAGGTACACGTCGTACTCGTTGTCAGGCATGAGGGGGCTGACAACGGATGGCAGCAAAAGCGTACTGGCACACTATCGAGCGTCGTAGATGACGACGCGACCGTTCTCTTCGACGGCGATGGAGAACTCCTTGTGACGGAACTCCACCCGTGTCGGAACGTCCTTGCCGGGTCGTCGGTCGAACAAATCTTCCAGCGCATCGGGGTCGATACTCTCGTACAGCGGTTCTATCTCCGTCGAACTGTCCCCGACGACTTCGGAGATCGCGTCGATAACGGTTTCCGCGATCCGTCCATCGCCGTGGTTCGCTTCGTTGAGAATCGGTCCGTGGCCGTCCGAATCCCGACACATGTCAGATACCTCCCGGCATCCGTACACAAAACGATATGGCCCACATCCTCTGGTTGAAGGTGAAGTAGTAAGGGAATTCTTGGGGTTTAGTGGTTCTCACTTTTATTACCCCTCGGAAATATCGCTCGGACCGGTCCGGGGGAACAGCGTCGCACCGAGCATTCGCTCCAAGCCACGCCTGAGGCGTCCCGAGGCGGCCTGCGGGGAGATGTCGAGCGCCTCGGCGAGTTCCGAGAGCGACGTTTCCCGCGGGACGCGGAAGTAACCGGACGCGAACGCCGTTGCGAGGGCTTCGCGTTGCTCGTCGGTCAATCCGTACTGTTTTGCCGGGAACTCGTCCACGGTATAGATCCGACGGACTTCGTAGGTTATCGAGCGGTCGTCGCAAGCCTCCCGAAACTTCGTCGTCGATTCGTGGTCCGGGAATCGGATTCGGAACAGCCAGCCATCGTCGTTCCCGACGGCATCGAGCAGCGTCAAATCCCCTTCAGTCAGAATTCCGTGAATTCCGTCCGTTGCGCTCGCCCAAACGACTCGACAGAGGGC
>NZ_JBAWAC010000043.1:0-1761 GCF_049589095.1 Haladaptatus sp.
TGGCTACCGCTGACGTTCCACGCGAAAGCGTCCTTGAGAACCGAGGAAACGCGCAACCTCAATATCCGCTTCGAGGAATCCTCGCGCTTGAGCGCGGGGAGGATGTCAACATAGCCGTCCCTCACTGAAGGACGATTATCCGTGAAAAAGGAGCGTATTTGATTTTGACGTGAATGTGGGTGCCGGAGACGAGCAGCGACTACTCCATCCAATCGAGATACGCCGTGTTGACTTCGATGACACCGGCCACGTTTCGGATCTCCTGTGGGATCTCCCGGCGGAACGTGTCGTCATCGATACGCTCGACGGGACCGCTGACGCTGATCGCACCGAGGAGTTCGTCCGTTTCCGTCACGAGCGCGGTGGCGACGCATCGGACGCCCTCGAACTGCTCCTCGTCGTCGAAAGCGATGCCGCGCGACCGAATGTCGTCGAGTTCCGCGCGAAGCGACGATTCCTCGACGATGGTCCCGTCGGTGTATCGGTGCAACGCTCCCCAGTCGAGAACCTCGTCGATTCTCGTCTCATCCATCGCCGCGAGCATCGCCTTTCCGGCCGCCGTGCTGTGAAGGTCCTCCTGCGTGCCGAGATGGGTGTTGATGTCCGCGCGGTCGTGGCGGGTGGACTGATACAGCGTGATCCCGTACCCGTGTCGTTCGACCACGAGTCGAGCGGTTTCGCCGGTCGTCTTCGCGAGCCTGTCGACGCTCTCCTTGCCGATTTGGAAGACCGTCTCGCGCTCCCGCACCGCACCACCGTACGTGAGCGGACGAAGTCCGAGCTGGTACTCGCCGTCCGCCCGCTCCACGAAATCGTGTTCGAGAAGCGTCGCCAGGTAGTGGTGCACCGTTCCCTTCGAGAGTCCGACTTCGTCGGCGAGGGCCGTCACACCCATCCGCTCGTGTTCGTCCAGCGCGTCCAACACCCGAAACGCGTTGCCGACCGATTTGATGGTCTTGCTCCCGTTCCCGTCTCGTGCCATGGGCCGACGTGAGTCGCGAAACCATAAGAATCTGCCCCAATCGTTTGACGCTATCAAACTCCCCTCGTCGCCTCGGGTTTATCGGTCGTTGTCGACGTAGACGCGGTCCACGAGTCGCTGGACGGCGGGCGCCTGCTCGACGGTGTTGGTGGTCGGCGGTTCGTCGTGTGCAACGGCGTCGATGAACGAACGTATTTGCTCACGATACGGGTCGTTGTGGTTCGCGGTGACGGACGTATCGAGGTAGTGGTCCACGCCGCCGCTCCGGGTCTCGAAGAATTTGAGCATCTGAGAGACGTCCACATCGGTGTCCCGGATGTCCGTGATGTCCAACAGCGCACCGGCTTCGGTCCCGTGAATCCGGTAGGAGTGGACCGAATCGGCGTTGACCGCCCACGCGGTTTCCATCGTCGCCGTCCGCCCACCGTCGAACTCCAGAAACGCCGACGCCGAATCCTCGACGTCGAACATGTTCGCATCGTCGTCCTCTCCCCACATTTTGAGGTAGGCGTACGAATCTCGATTTCCGAAATCACATCGCGTCGTGGACTTCACGTCGGCGATGTCCGGTTCGTCGAGGAAGTGAACTACCCCACCCTACTCGCTCACGGCTGACGCCGTTCGCTCCTTGAGGGTGGGGCTTCCTGTTTCGACGACGCGCTTTGCAGATACGGAGGTATCCACAGGAAGCGCAGTCTCCACAGGCGTTGATTCGGAGCGTCCCGCTCCTAACCGCTTTGTGATACCGCGAGAAAGAATGTTCCACGCCGCGTTCGCGT
>NZ_JBAWAC010000044.1:0-4516 GCF_049589095.1 Haladaptatus sp.
GCTCTGCCGCGCTCTCGCACCAAAAGGTGGGGCAGGAGTTGCGGAAGTGTTTAGGCACGCGCCGCTATAGCCTGAAGCATGCCGGACTGTCCACTCGCCGACCACTGCCCCAGTTTCGAAGAGCGAATCAACGGAATGGGGTGCCACCACTACGGGGACCGCGGGGGCGCGGAGTGGTGCAATCACTACAACCAACCGATTCGGGAACTGAAAACCGCGCCCGTGCAACCGGGCGAGGAAGTCGTCGTGGAGATCGACGACATCCACGAGAGCGGGTCGGGTGTGGGTCGAACGGAGGATGGATTCATCGTTCTCGTCGATGGCATCCTCCCCGATGCACGCGCCAAGGTGAAGATCACGAACGTGAAGGGAAATCACGCACTCGCGGACCCGATCGAACGGTTGCCGATGGATCCGGAAGAGGAGGAGGAAGGGGACGAAGAGGAAAGGCCGAGTGCCAAAGACGACCGGCGGAAGAGCCGCCGTGAGCGGGAACGCCTTGGAAGTCGGGACAACTTCTGGGGCGGCGGATAACCCACGGGTGGACAGTCCTTTGCGGGTGGGGGGCGTACGCCGTACCATGTCGGGGGAACAATGAGTGAGCGACTGGACGTCGATGAGATTCTCCGACGAGCGGGGTTCGACGCGGAGACGAGTGTCCTGACACGACGACAAGCGGAAGTGCTGGTGTTCCGTGAGCGGGGCACGGCACAAGCGACCATCGCTGAGCGACTCGGTACTTCGCGTGCGAACGTTTCGAGCATCGAGGGGAGTGCACGGGAGAACATCAGCAAGGCACGCGAGACGGTGGCGTTCGCCGAAGCGCTCCGCGCACCGGTCCGAATCGAAGTCGAACCGGAGAGCGACCTGTACGACGTTCCGTCGTGGGTGTACGAGGCTTGCGACGAAGCGGGAGTGAAGGTGAACCAAGCGGCCCCGGAACTCATGAAACGGGTGAGCGACGAAGCGGGGGAGGCGGTCAAGGGTCGGACGGTTCGGACGTCCCTCCTCATCGGCGTGACACACGACGGGGAAGTGACGGTTCGGAAATCCGCTCCCGAGGAGTTTTAGCGGTTCGTGCGGATTCGAAAATATGGACCTCGGACTGGAGGGAAACACGGCACTGGTAACGGCGAGTTCGAGCGGTCTCGGCTTGGCGAGCGCGAAGACGTTGGCGCGGGAAGGAGCCAACGTCGTCATCTGCGCTCGAAGTGAAGAGGGACTGGAGGAGGCGAAAGCCGAAATCGAGGAACTCGGAGGCGGCGACGTGCTCGCGGTTCCGACGGACATCACTGATCCGGACGAAATCGAGGCGCTGATCGAACTGACCGTGGACGAGTTCGGCGGTCTCGATCACCTCGTCACGTCGGCCGGAGGGCCGCCGAGCGGACCGTTTCTCGACATAACGGAGCGCGACTGGTACGCCGCCTACGACTTGCTGGTCATGAGCGTCGTCTGGTTGACGAAGCAGGCACACCCGTATCTCGTGGACAGCGATGCGGGAACCGTCGTCAACATCACGTCCACGAGCGTACGGGAAGCGATAGACGGCCTCGTGCTTTCGAACGCAGTTCGACGAGGCGTCATCGGATTGATGCAGACACAAGCCCGCGAGTTCGCGCCGGATATTCGGGTCAACGCGGTGCTTCCCGGTTCGCACGAAACCCCGCGGATTCGGGAACTCGTGGAACAATCCCTCGAACGTGGCGAGTACGATAGCTACGAGGAGGGACTCGCCGACTGGGCGGACGGCATTCCGATGGAGAGGGTGGGAGACCCGAAGGAACTCGGGGACGTCGTGGCCTTCCTCTCCAGCGACCGGGCGAGTTTCGTGAACGGCGTCGCGTTGCCGATAGACGGCGGAAAACTGCGAAGCTAATGACGGAGGGAAAACTCACTGCAGAGCCGACGACCGTCCTCTCCTGGAGCGGTGGGAAAGATGCTGCCTACGCGCTGTTCGAACTGGGGGAGGTTACGGAGTTACTCACTTCGATCGGGGAGAACGGCCGGAGTAGCATCCACGGCGTCCGTCGGGAGTTGTACGATGCACAGGCCGATGCGCTCGGCGTGCCGATTCGGTACGTCGAACTGCCGATGGACTGTTCGAACGAAGAGTACGAGTCCAGAATGGCGGACGTGATAGCCGAGTACGAGTCACGGGGAATCCAGCGTGTCGCCTTCGCAGACCTCTTTCTCGAAGACATCCGGGAGTATCGAGTGGAGCAACTCGCCGGGACGGGGATCGACGGCTGTTGGCCGGTCTGGAACCCGGATACTGACGAACAGATTCGGGCGTATCTCGACGCCGGATTCGAAGCGACGGTGGTGACGGTCGATGGATCGAAACTCGACCCCTCCTTCGCAGGCCGGGACCTCGACGAGTCGTTCCTCGCCGACTTACCGGACGGCGTAGACCCCTGTGGCGAGAACGGCGAATTTCATACGTTCGTCCGGGATGGACCGATATTCGAGTCAGCCGTCCCGGTCGAGGTCGGGAAAACCGTGACGAAGGAAGTCGGCGACGGCGAGTTCCATTACTGCGATCTGTACTAGGACTCGATCGTCTCGGCGATTTCCTTCGCTTCGTCGCGGGCTTTCTCCTTCCCCGCTTGCTTTTTGATGAGGACGCTTTGGATTTCCCAGTCGTCGCTTCCGCTGCGTCGTCCGGTGCGGACCTCCGCTCCCTCGGAGATGTCCCGTGCGGCGTTGGCGGCCCAGTCGGGTGTGCGAATCGTATCGAACACGTCAGGGTCGCGAAATCGGACGTGGATGTACTCGTCCGCCGTTTCGACCGACTTGATCGATGGTACGTCAGCCATAGCGTCCCGGATACGGGGCGGATCGGCAGAAACCTGACGGCCGGGTCAAAATCGGTTTTCCTCCCGCAGTTTCGCCACGACTTCGCGTACGCGCTGGGAATCCGACTTCGGGACGACCAACACGCGGTCGTCGTAGGCCGCGACGACGAGGTCGTCCACGCCGACGAGGCTCACGTGCTTGTCCCCGGCGACGATGTTTCCCGTCGCGTCGATAGTGAGCGCGTCGCCGAGAACGACGTTGTCCCCGTCGCCGAACCGGTCGAACGCGTCCCACGACCCGAGGTCGTCCCACTCGAATCCGGCGGGGACGACGTACGCCTCGTCGGTTCGTTCCATCACGGCGTAATCGACGCTCGTGGATTCGATACGGTCGAATCCATCCGCCGGGTTACCGTCTTCGAGCGCGGTGACGAGGGGTTCAAGCGGCGAGTCACGTGCGGCTTGGAGAAAGGCGTCCGGAGTCCATGCGAACAGACCCGCGTTCCAGTAGAAACCATCCTCGACGAATCGATTCGCCGTCGGTTCGTCGGGTTTTTCGCGAAACTGAACGACGTCGAGGTAGCCGTCATGTTCGATTCCCGGTTCGATATAGCCGTAGCCGGTCGCTGGACGGGTCGGTTCTATCCCGACCGTAACTACCCCCTTCGTTTCGACTGCAACCGACGCGGCACGACGAGCGGTCGTCTCGAAGTCGCCGGTGATGTGGTGGTCGCTCGGCAAGCAGAGAAGAACACAGTCGCCGACCTGTTCGCGGATTCGATGTGCGGCATAGACGAGCGCTGGCCCGGTATCCTTCGGTTCCGGCTCGATCAAAATCCCGGCTTCGGGTGCGTGTTTTCGCACGAGGTCGGCGTGTTGCTCGGCGGTGCAGACGAAAATCTCGTCGGCGAAGCCTGCCCGACTCACGGTTTGAGAGAGGAGCGAATCGTCCCCGAGAAGGGAGAGAAACTGTTTCGGTCGATCGCTTCGACTCGCGGGGTAGAGTCGTGTCCCGGTTCCTCCGGCCATGATGAGCGCGACGAGCGGGCGGTCCATGTTCCGAGCATCGCTCGCTTGTGTCTAAAATCGTCCTATCGAAAACGCGTGGTTAAAAAAGTGTGTTCAGGCTGCGCCGCGGGGTTCGGTCTCCGGAGACGCTCCCTCGCGCGTCTCGCTTCGGGTTCCCTGCGCCATGAACATCATCGATATGCCCGTGATGAGGAGGTTCACGCCGAAGAGGAGGCCGAGCGCCCACGCGGCGGTTGCCGGCCATCCGACCCAGATGATTGCGGCGATTACCAACGCGCAAACGCCGCTCACGATGAGTGCACCCCAGCCACGGCTACCGCGGGCCTGGAATCCCATGACGATTTCGAGGACCCCGTCGACGACGAGGAACGCCGCCAGCAGGATGGTCAACGTCGTGAGTCCGATGAGCGGGTTCGCTAAGAGCGAAATGCCCGCAACGGCGTAGATGACCGCGAGGACTCCCTGCACGAAGAACCGTCTCCACCCTCCCGAGAAGGCGTGAGCGACGTGCACGAGCGCTCCGACAACCAGCAACGCCCCGAGCAGAATCGAGAGCGAAACGCCGGCCGCAAACGGCGCTAAGATGGCTAGAACGCCGATTATAGCGATAATCACTCCAGCCACCATCGAAGCACGCCACGATCTCTCGGCGGTTTCGGATACGACTTCCGCACCGCTTTGTACATTAG
>NZ_JBAWAC010000045.1:0-2393 GCF_049589095.1 Haladaptatus sp.
GCGTCCTCCTTGAGTTCCGAGAGGGCGTGCATGATTCGGGCGAGTCGGCCGTGGTCCGGACCCTGGTCGGCCTGAGCGAGCGACTGAAGCGTGTCGGCCTGTGATTCGAGGCGTTCTTTGACCTCGCCGGAGGCGTCGGCACTGGCGTGTTTCAGTTCCTCTGCTGCGTGTACCAGTTCTTCGCGTGGCATGCGGGAGAGTACGCGAGCGGGAACAATAGTGCTATGGGGGACGGCGATAGCTGACGGAATCTATGACGCGATGAGTCGGGCGGAGGGACAAGGGAAACAGGAGGAAAAGGAGGACAGTACATGAGCGGGCGACGAGTTTTAGCGTTGCAACGGCGTTCTAGTTTCATGGCGCGAAAGCGACATCACCGCTGTAACCTCTGCGGGCGTGACTTCGAGCAGGGCGAGACGCTACGAGAACACGTAGAGCGCCGACATCCCAAAGCAGACTACCACTGGTGGGTCGTCGTCGAGGAACCCGGCGTTCTACCGTTTGAAGACTGACGCAAGCAGGGTATGAACGACGCGGAGCAATGAGTCACGGGAACGCGGTCGGGCGACGTTTCGATCCGAGTGACGACAGATGTCGGTACAACCGGGCGCGTTCCCGTTCGAAGAGCGACTCGGGCGCAACACAAGAGGAACCGAGTTCCCTCCTTCCGAATGTGGGGAACCACATCCGGATAGTCGTACGTGAGATACGAACCTGTAGCTGACCCTTCGAAAATCCAGTTTATTTATCGGGGGAAACGTCTCCCCTTCGGGCTAGCAACCTTTTTCCGCCGTGCACCGATTTCCACGAATATGAAAACGACGGGTGGAAGCGACGAAGCGAAGCGGAATGCGGGCGAGAACGCGGCGGAAGCAGTCGAGGATGGAATGGTAGTCGGATTGGGGACGGGCAGTACGGCCGCCCACGCGATTCGAGCACTCGGACGGATGGTGGATGCCGGGCTCGACATACAGGGAATTCCGACGTCATTCCAATCGCGGCAACTCGCACAGGAGGAAGGGATTTCACTCACCGATCTCGATTCGGTCGAAACCGTCGACGTCGCCATCGACGGTGCCGACCAGTTCGCCGGGGGCGACTTGATCAAGGGCGGCGGCGGGGCACACGCTCGGGAGAAAATCGTGGACGGTGCGGCGGAGCGATTCCTCGTCGTCACCGATCCGAGCAAGGCTGGCGAGCGATTAACCCATCCCGTACCGCTCGAAGTGCTCCCCGCCGCGCGGACGACCGTCGCCGACGAGGTTCGCCGCCTGGGCGGCGAACCGAATCTGCGCGAAGCGGCGCACAAGGACGGGCCGGTCGTCACGGACAACGGGAACCTCGTCATCGACTGCGAGTTCAGAGCCATCGACTCACCGGCCGAACTCGCGTGTGAACTCTCGGCGATTCCGGGCGTGGTCGAACACGGACTGTTCGTCGGGATGGCCGACGAGATACACGTCGGAACGGACGATGGCGTCGAAGTACGGCGATTGTAGCGTCGAAGTTCGTCGATCCTAGCGTCGAAGTCGCTATTTCGAGGAACGCCGTGGCTGGTCGGCGGTCAAAAAATGAATGAAAGGATGTTTCCGATTTACAGGTCGCGGGGCTGGACCGTCTTTCGGTCGTTCTCCTCAGCACGTCGTGCGGCGTCCTCGAGAAGTCCTGCGACTTCCTCGTCGAGTGCGTCGTAGAAGTCCGAGGCAACGTTTTTGTCGTCGAGCGCTTCCTTCACAGCCGCTTTGACAATAAGGTCTGCCATACAGGATTCACGTTCCGTAGCCCAGCTAATAAAGCTTCCCAAATTATGCGGTGAACAGCCACGAGTCGAAGAATGTGACCCACTCTGTCGAGATAGCCAAAAGCTTTAAGTGAAGTAGTATCGAGTGGCCGAAGACGATAGAACGGAGTAGGAGGGCCACAAAGTCCCGAATATGCGCGAACTACTCGAATCGGTCGCGGACGGAGAAGTCAGCGTTGCCGAAGCGGAAGCGAAGTTGACCGGATACGCGACGAACGGTGCCGGGCGGTTCGATGCCGCCCGCGAGACGCGTCGTGGCGTACCGGAGGCGGTTCTCTGCGATGGAAAGACGCCGAGCGAAGTCGCCGAACTCGCCGCGACGGCCGTCGAAACGGCGGGCAGAGCGCTCGTCACGCGAGCGGACGAGGAACACACCGAAGCGGTCCGTCGCCGCCTCGACGCCGATCACCCCGACGCCACCGTAACGATTCACGAGCGGGCGAACCTGCTCGTCGCACACGGACCGAAGTTCGAGGTACCGAATATCGACGCGACGGTCGGCGTCGTCAGCGCCGGCACGAGCGACGCGATCCCCGCCGGGGAAGCGGCAGTCATCGCGGCGGAGATGGGCGCGACCGTCGAGGAACTGCAC
>NZ_JBAWAC010000046.1:0-7261 GCF_049589095.1 Haladaptatus sp.
GGTTCCGAAGCCAAGCGCGGTCGCCAACGGACCGGCGAGCGTCACCAACGCCAAACTCAGCGCGAACGTGGTGCTGAGGATTCGGGAGCCATCGACCATGCCGCGTGTTGCCGGAGGCGTGTGATAAATGTAGCTACATCGACGGAATCTCAACAGATGGGTTTCGGGTCGAGACCCATTTCGGTGAGGGTGTCGGCGTAGTCGTCGTAGGCTATCTGAACGGTTTCGGTCGCAACGTCGAACGCCCGATTCCAGTCGTCGTCGTCCGCACAGCACTCGGCGAGCACGGCTGTACCGTCCTCCACGTTTTCCCGGGTATCGGCGCGCAAGTCGCGGAAGAGGTTCGCCCGGCGCTCGTCGGCCCCGTTGACGAAGAAGTTCACGACCTGCAACAGGGTTCGATTTCCGACGAGCGAGCGGCCGACCAATCCACCCGCCCGCGAGATATCGTCATCCAATCCACGGAGATATGCCTGCATCGAGTCGATAGAATCCAGCGGTTCGAATTCGTTCAACTCCGCGACGACGCGCTCGTAGTGATCCCGTTCCTGGTCCGCCAACCGCTCGAACGTCTCCCGTGCGTCGTCGCTCCCGTCGGCCCATTCGGCGAACGTCTCGGCGGCACTGCGCTCGCTGTTCGCGGACGCCGTGAGCACCACCTCGGGTTCGAGGTCGGCACCCGTCAGCGCGACCAGCAGTTGTTGTGACCCGAGGCGGTCGATTTCGGTCGATTTCTCCGCACCCACCCTGTCGGCGAAGTCGTCCGGGTTCATAGCCATCACACGACGACGCCGAGTATAACGTTTGGGCGACGTGGGAATCACGCGATTCCTTTTGGGTTTGCGTGGCGTACGTCCTCCATGGCCGACGCCCTCTCACCGACCGAACTGTACGACCGACTCCAGCGGGGTGAGTCGCTCTCGATACTCGACGTT
Organism: Haladaptatus sp.; assembly: GCF_049589095.1. Taxonomy (NCBI): domain Archaea; kingdom Methanobacteriati; phylum Methanobacteriota; class Halobacteria; order Halobacteriales; family Haladaptataceae; genus Haladaptatus; species Haladaptatus sp. The sequence continues at coordinate 936 of NZ_JBAWAC010000046.1, forward strand.
CGCAACCGCGACGAGTTCGAGGCGTGGCACATCGACGCACCACGGACGGTACAGCGACCGTACGTCGAATTCATGGGTGCGAAGGTGCGCGGCGAAATCCCGGAACTCGTCGAATCGCTCGGCCTCGATTCGGCCGATGAAGACGGACCGGTCGTCGCGGTATGCCCGCAGGGCGACGCGAGCGAGCGCGTCGCCGAACTGCTCCGCGAGGAGGGGTTGGACGTGTTGAACCTCGAAGCAGGGATGGAAGGGTGGGCAACGGTGTACGTCGCCCGCGAAATCGACGTCGACAGCGGGACCGTCGTCCAGTACGAACGCCCGTCCAGCGGTTGTCTGTCCTATCTCGTGATTTCGGGCGACGAAGCCGTCGTCATCGACCCGTTGCGCGAATTCGCCGACCGATACGTCGCGGACGCGGACGAGGGGGGTGCGGACCTCCGCTACGCCATCGACACGCACGTCCACGCCGACCACGTCAGCGGGATTCGAGCGGTTGCGGAGCGGAGCGAAGCGACGCCGGTGCTCCCGGTGGGAGCGAAGGAACGTGGGCTGGCGTTCGACGCCACGCTCGTCGCGGACGGTGACGAACTCGAACTCGGGGACGGAACGCTGACCGCGCTCCACGCACCGGGCCACACCAGCGAGATGACCCTGTTCCGGTTCGACGGCGTTCTGTTCAGCGCCGACACGCTGTTTCTGGACAGCATCGGTCGCCCCGACTTGGAGGCGGGGAGCGACGGCGCTCGCTCGCTCGCCGACTCGCTCTACGCGACGCTCCACGACCGCATCCGTGCGCTGCCGGGAGAGACGCTCGTCGCACCGGGACACGTTCGCTCGGGGACGCCCCGAGCGAGCGACGGGACGTTCACCGATTCCCTTTCGGCCGTGTGCGAAGCGGTTTCGCTCCTCTCGCTCGACAGGGACGAGTTCGTCGCACGCGTCGCGGACGACCTGCCGCCGCGACCGGCCAACTACGAGGAAATCGTGTCGGTGAACCTCGGAAAGGAGACGGTCGATTCGGAAACCGCGTTCGAACTCGAACTCGGCCCGAACAACTGCGCAGTGTAGGAAAGTTCGTATGAGCGTACGGCAACAAGTTCGATGACCGCCCAGAACGCCCCGTCCGCTACGAAACGAGACGTGTTTGATTAGTGTGTGAGTGCAGGATGGTCTACACGATACGAACCAGCCGCACGGCGCGCGACGGCGCATCTCCGGTGCGCCCGCGCGAGGGACGACTGAACGCAGTGAAGGAGTCGGCTGGGGAGGCCCGTGGCGCGGTGCGGAGGCGTAGCGGTTGCGGGGTCTGGGTGGGTTGAAAGGGGCCGTCTGTTCGCGTTTATTGTAGTCGTTTGCACGGGCCAGTATTCGTGCTAGCGTTGCGGAGAGCACAAATATCCCGTGCAGCGACCGCGAACGGGCGGGGGCTTTCTGGGTCTTCATCGTCGCTGCTGCTGTAATCACAAAGTTATCAAATCAACGTCGGAGCGAATGGACGGAGCCTTTTGAGATCGTCTTTCCGGTAATTGTACTCGTCAAACCAATCAAACACGGCTGTTCGGCGTCTACCTCTCACCCGAACCTGCGCTCGTGTTCATCTCGATTCGATCAACTCTACGCAACGAAACACCGAACAGTGACGAGAACACCGCTCAGACGGCCGCCGCACTGCGGTCCGCGGCGACGAGGTTGACGGCGGCACCGGCCAGTATGATGATACCCGCGAAGTAGAGCCACGTGAGGAAGACGATAATCGTCCCGAGGATTTCGCTGAGTCCGTACTTACTCGCCCCACTGAGGAAGAATTGGAATCCGGCTTGAAGCACCAACCAGCCGAGTGCGGCGAAAATCGTCCCCGGTAGCGCCTCCCGAAACGACATGTCCACCGGCGGGAGGACGTAGTACAGCGGGAAGAAGACGAACACGAGACCCAACAGTAGGACGGCACTGGCGATGGTCCCGATGTGCGGAACGTTCACGAACAGCGACGACCCGAGGACGGTGCCGATGCCGACCATCAACGCGATGCCGAGAACCACCGCGACCAGCGTGACGAGACCCTTTTTGACTTGGTCGACGATGCCCGCGTCCGGGAAGCGCTGATACACTTCTTCGAAGGCGATGACCAGCCCTCGGAACAGTTTGAGGCTACTCCAAACCAGAAGGATGACACTGATGATGGACGCTCCGGCGCTTCCGGAGGAATTCGTCAGCGTCCGGTCGACGATGGTCGTCCCCTCCTTGGAGAGGAACTGTTTGGAAGCGTCGATGAGCATGGTCGAGAACTCCTTTCCGCCGAGAAGTGTCCCGATGGTCAACGCGAGGATGAGTAACGGAAAGAGAGAGACGAACGCGTAGTAGGCAAAGCTGGCCGCGAGGAACGTGATATTTCGTTCTTGGACGACATCGATGACCGATCGTGCCGACTCGGTGACGCTCATACAGGGCAATGGATTTCTTACGTAATGTTTGGTTCGGCTGTAGAAATGACGAATCGGGAGACGAGACCATCCCGGCAGAACCGACCGCACCCGAAATCCGTTTGTCATCGCGTTTCGTTTCATGCGTATGGAAATCGACCCGGACGCAGGCGGTTCGCTGTACCGAACGCTGGCGGGGGCGGTGATTCCGCGCCCCATCGCGTGGGTGAGTTCGCGGAGCGCGGACGGCGTGGTGAACCTCGCGCCGTACAGTTTCTTCAACGTCGCGAGCGTCGCACCGCCGATGTTGATGTTCTCGGCCGCGGACGCACAGGACGGTTTGAAGGATACGCCGACAAACATCCAGGAGACCGAGGAGTTCGTCGTCAACATCGTCACCGAATCGGTCGCCGAGGCGATGAACGAGACGAGCGCGACGCTCCCCAACGGGGAGAACGAGTTCGAACACGCCGGACTTACCCGCGCCAAATCGGAGACCGTAAGCGCGCCGCGCGTCGCCGAATCGCCGGTCTCGTTCGAATGTTCGCTGCACGAGATGGTGGACCTCGGCGCGTCCACGATGGTGCTCGGAAAGGTCGAGTGGGTGCATGTGGACGACGACGTGACGACCGACGGGAAACTCGACGTGAACAAGATCGACGCCGTCGGACGACTCTCGGGAAGCCTCTATACCCACACGGGTGACCGATTTTCGATGGAACGACCGCCATGAGCGAGGGGGACGCGGTCGAGCGAACCGACGAACCGGTGACGTGTGAGCGATTGGAAGCCGACCTGCGCGAACTCGGCTTGTCGGCGGGGGACACGGTGCTCGTCCACGCGTCGCTCTCGGCGCTCGGGTGGGTTCCCGGCGGTGCACCGGCCGTCGTGGACGCGCTGATGGGCGTCGTCACGGCGAAAGGGGCGCTCGCCATGCCCGCCCACTCCTCACAGCTGTCGGACCCGATCCACTGGGAGAACCCGCCCGTTCCCGACGACTGGGTGGAGACGGTCAAGGAAACGTCGCCGCCGTTCCGGCCGGAACTCACGCCGACGCGCGGCATCGGCGCGATTGCGGACTGTTTCCGGGATTATCCCGGCGTCCGCCGAAGCGCCCATCCCGTCTCGTCGTTCGCGGCGTGGGGCGCGGACGCCGAGTTCGTGGTCGAGAATCACGCCTACGACTCGTCGCTCGGCGAGGAGTCACCGCTGGCACGGCTCTTCGACCTTGACGCGCGGGTCCTCCGGCTAGGTGTGGACGCGAACACGTCGCTCCATCTGGCGGAGTATCGGGCGGAGTACGACGGCAAGTCGTACGAGCAAAACGGCAGACCGGTGCTGGAAAACGGTGAGCGTCGATGGGTGACGTACGAGGAACCCGAGGGCGAGGACGACTTCCGTGAAATCGAAGCGGCCCATTCGGTGCGGCGCGGACGCGTCGGCGAAGCCGACGCAACACTCCTCTCACAGCGGGAACTGGTCGAGTTCGGGACGAAGTGGATGTCGGAGAACAGATAGCTCAGTCGTCGGCCGCGGCGGCCTCGTCCATCGCGTCGGCGTCGGCTTCGATGCTCGGGGGATATTTTCCACGGTCGAGTTTCAGGTCGCTTCGCGGTCGAGCCATGCAGGTGAGCGCGTAGCGTTCGGCCTCTTCTTCGGTCAGGCCGCGGGCGGCGGGTTGGGTGACCTCCCCCTCGATGATTTCGGCCGAGCAGGCGAGACACATGCCGACGCGACAGGAGTACTCCTGTGCGATGCCCTCCTCGATGCAGGCCTTGAGGATGGTCTGTTTGTCCGAAACTTCGATGGATTCACCGGTCCCGACGAACTCGACGGTGTACTCGGTCATACCTCGGCGTACGGAACAACTCGGCAAAACTCTTTATGGACGTCGCCGGACATTTTAGTCGTGGGAGATGCGACACAATAGGGGATAAAGAGTTTTCTCGTTGCCCTCTCGTAGCGACACACATGAGCGAACAATTTGATATGGTCGTTGTCGGTGCGGGAACGTCGGGGTGTTACGCCGCGGCGACCGTCGCGCGTGAGGGGTTCGATGTGGCCGTCATCGAGCGGAAGAACGAGGAAGAAGCGGGCCACATCGCGTGTGGTGACGCGTTGAAGGGGGCGGACGCCTTTCCGGAGGCGATTCCCAAGGAGCGAATCGAACCGGCGTTCACCAACACCGGCGTGGACCACGGTCGGTTCGAGATTCCGCAGGAGGACACGGTGCTCGAAATCCCCGTCCCCGGTGAACTCGCCGTCATCGACCGCTGGAAGTACGGACGGCTCATCATCGAGGGGGCGAAGGCGGCCGGTGCCGAGTTCCACTACGACACGGTCGTGCAGGACGTGACGCAGGAGAACGACGGACGCGTCACGGGCGTTCGTGCCAAGAAGAACGGCGACGTCATCGAGTACGAGTCCGACATCGTCATCGACGCCGCCGGATCGATGTCGCTGTTGCAGGACAAGACGGACTTCTCGGGCGCGACGTTCGACACGAACGTCACCTACTCGCAGTTCTGTTCGGCCTACCGCGAAATCGTGCACGTCGAGGAACCGGTCGAGTGGGACGACGCGCTCGTCTTCAAGCCGACCGACCGTGCCGCGGGGTACCTGTGGTACTTCCCGCGCACCAGCACGGAGATCAACGCCGGTCTCGGCTTCCAGATGAACGAGGAGCCGATGGAGCTCGTCGACGACCTGAAGCACGACCTCCGAAACCGACCGGAGTTCGAGGGTGCGACCGTCACGGACAAGCTCGGGGCGGCGCTGCCGACCCGACGACCGTACGATTCGGCGACCGCCCACGGTTACATGGCCGTCGGCGACGCCGCAGGGCACGTCAACCCGACCACGGGCGGCGGCATCGCGGGTGCGGCCTACGCGGGCAAGTACGCGGGTGAGCAGGCCATCGAGGCCATCGAAACCGGCGATACGAGCGAGCACGCCCTCTGGGAGTACAACCGGAAAGTCATGGACCACTTCGGCGCGCGCTACGCCGGTCTCGACATCTACAACATCTTCACGACCGCGGTGGACGTGGACGACCTGATGGGAATGCTCGGCGCGCTCCCCGCGGAGAAACTCTCGGAAGCGCTGTACTCGGGCAGTGCCAGTATCGGGACGAAGCTCAAACTCCAGACCGCGCTCGACGCGCGCAACCACTGGCGACTCGTCTACGACCTCTACAAGACGAAGCGGTTGGCCGACAAACTCCTCGACCACTACGAACACTACCCGACCGACCCGCGTGGCCTCGCGGCGTGGCAGGACGTTCGTGACGACCTGATGGACGACGTGTACGCGACGACCGGCGCGGTGCCGAAATACTGAATCCGGGTGGAAGCGGTTTTTTCGTTCGACGAACTCCAACAGAGGTCGTTTCGATTACGGGAACATCGAGCGACGGGAAACGGGGAACGAGAATGATATGTTATTGCATATCATAGCTCGAGCCACGAAGAAGGAACGGGAACCAGCGAGCGCAAAAAAAAAACGAAGACGGGCTACTCTAGCTCGCGAATAACGATTTCTCCGTAACTCTGTACGGTTACCTCGTAGTCGAGGATGGTGAAGATGACTTTTCCACCCATACGTGGAGAGCCATCGTGTTTGTCGCTAAATAGGTTGTCGAGTGCGTCAGGGTCGATTACGTCGTATAGCGGTACGCCGATCTCCGCTGGATCGACACCGGCAACGTCGGCGAATGCCATGACCACCGCCGTGCTTAGTTGCTCCCCGTCCGCATAGCTGGTGTATCGGTTCGGTTGTGCTGTACTCGTGATAACGGCACCGTCGTTACTGTCGTTGATGTTCCCGTTCATAGGTTTGTACCTCTCGAACACTGCAACACTCGTTCGAATCATTCAGAGGGTTGTGACGGGTGCATATAAAAATTAC
>NZ_JBAWAC010000047.1:0-2059 GCF_049589095.1 Haladaptatus sp.
GTTCTGGCGTTTCAGGCCGAGCATCATGGCGAACCCGGCGTAGAAGAAGACGCCCTCCATGATGACGTAGAAGCCGACGAGGTCCCGGAGGAATTCACGGATGTCGTCCTCGGTCTCGATGGTGAAATCGGGGCGGTCGATGGCGCGAGTCAGGTTCACCACGAACTCGTCTTTCTCCTCGATGGAGGGAACCCGCTCGTACATTCCGTACAGGTAGTCCGGGTCGAAGCCGAGCGAGTCACAGCAGTAGATGAACGTGTCCGTGTGAATCGCCTCCTCGTACGCTTGCCGCAGGAGATACTGACGGCACTCGGGCGCGGTCACGTACTCGTACAGCGCGAGGACGATGTTGTTCGCGGTTAGCGACTCGGCCGTCGAGAAGAAGCCGAGGTTCCACTCCACGAGTTGGCGTTCGGCATCCGAGAGGGCGTTCCCGTTCCATTGGGAGATGTCGTCCTGCATGGGAATCTCCTCGGGAACCCAGTTGTTGTTGACGCCCGCTTGGTAGTAGTCGCGGGCCCAGTCGTAGTCCAGCGGGAGTATCCTGTTCGGGTCGTGTTCGGCGTCGTTGTTGATGAGTGGCATGGATGAGGTTGAAATGGTGTTCGTGTGGTCGATTACTGACAGGCGTCGCACGTCGGATCTTCGACGGTACAGAGTTCCTTTTCGTCCGTTTCGTCCGCCGGTTGCCCGCCGTCGGTCTCGGCCTCGTCAGCTCCGAACTCGTTCCGGTGCTGGCTCTTGCCGTACTCGGCCATGTCGAGCGTCGATTTCTCGATGCCCGACGCGCCGAGCGTCCGCAGGTAGTAGGTCGTCTTCAGGCCCAACCGCCATGCGGTCTTGTACACGTCGTCGAGGAGCGTACCGTCCGTGGACGGGAAGAAGACGTTGTGCGAGACCGATTGGTCGATCCACGTCTGCCGGTGGGCGGTCAGTTCGAGTTGGTGACGTGGGTCGATTTCGAACGCGCCGCGATACAGTTCCTTCAGATCGTCCGGAACGGCGTCGATCTCCTGAATCGAACCGTCGTGATACTTGATTCGGTCCACCATTTCCTCGTCCCACTCGCCGATTTCTTGCAGGTCGTCAACGAGGTGGTCGTTGATGACGGTGAACTCGCCGGACATGTTCGATTTCACGTAGAGGTTCGAGTACTGCGGTTCGATGGACGGCGTGGTTCCGTTGATGGTCGAAACCGTGGCCGTCGGCGCGATGGCCATCGTGTTCGAGTTTCTCATTCCGTACTCCTCGACGTGTTCGCGGACGACGTACCAGTCGAGGGTCTCCTCTCGATCGGTCGGAATCTCCCTCCCCCGTTCCGCTTCGAGCGAATCGACGGTGTCCTGCGGGAGCAGGCCGCGGTCCCACTTCGAACCGTCGTAGGACGGATAGGGTTCCCGCTCGGCGGCGAGTTTCGAGGAGTTCAGGATAGCGTGGTAGGAGACGAACTCCTGCCAGCGGTTCGCGGCCTCGATGCCGTCCTCGGAGTCCATCGGGATTCCGAGTTCCATCAGCGCGTCGTGGAATCCCATCGTTCCGAGTCCGACCGGCCGGTGTCGCATGTTCGACTCCTCGGCTTCGTCAGTGGGGTAGAAACAGAGGTCAACGACGTTGTCCAACATCCGCATCGCGGTCTCGATGGTGTCCGCGAGGTGGTCGCGGTTCAGTTCACCGTCCGAAACGTGCGTAACGAAGTTCACGCTGCCGAGGTTGCAGACAGCGTGTTCGTCCTCGCTCGTGTTCAGCGTGATTTCGGTGCAGAGGTTCGAGGAGTGAACCGTCCCGACGTGGTCCTGCGGCGAGCGGACGTTACACGGGTCTTTGAACGTCAGCCACGGATGGCCCGTCTCGAACAGGCGCGTGAGGGTTTTGCGCCACAGTTCCTCGGCATCGACGCGTTCGTACTGTCGGAACTCGCCCTCGTCCGCCATCGCTTCGTACTCCAGATATTTTTCCTCGAAGGTGGCACCGGACAGGTCGTGGAGGTCGGGGACCTCGTCGGGGCTGAACAGCGTCCATTTCTCCCCCTGTTCGACGCGCTTCATGAACAGGTCCGGAA
>NZ_JBAWAC010000048.1:0-12012 GCF_049589095.1 Haladaptatus sp.
TCGTTCAACCAGCGTACGACCCGCTGGTTGTCGTCGTGGACGTACCACGCGTTGCTGAGGAGCACTCGGACCGTCACACCCCGTCGCGCCGCGGCGAGCGTTGCCCGAATGAACGGCTGGTGGATACTCCCGACGGTCATCTGTTGGACGTCGATGGAATCGTTCGCGGAGCGGAGCAACGAGAGAACACCACTTTCCGCGTCGTCCGGCGCGGCGAGCACGCTCACGGCGTCGATGGGGACACGCTTCGCCGGAAATTTCGTCGGGTAGGTCCCGTTCGCGGTTGATGTCGGATTGAACGACCGCCCCTTCCTGAACGACTGCCACGGCGTCGTGTCGTACCACGACGTATCGGCGTCGAATATCGCTTCGAGACGTGTTACGACCTTCCCATCAACGACCGCTCCCCACCCACGGCTGGAATGCCCACCGACACCGGCGGGTTTCCAGTTCTCGGTCATCACAATGGCCTCGTCGTCGGCGATGGCATACTTCGCGTGGTGGAAGTCATAGCGCCCCCGTTCTCCGCCGATGACATCGACGGTGACGCCGTGGTTCGTGAGTCTATCGAGCACCGCCGCTTCCCGAGTGGAAATACCGCCCACGGGGGCGTCGTCCACGAGAACGTGAACCCTCACGCCTCGATCTTCCGCTGCGATGAGGAGGTTCGAGATTCGTCGTGAAGTGAACGAGTAGCCCGCGAGGAGGAGCCGTCGTTTGGCCGAACGGAGCGTTTCGACGGGAACGTTCGGGTCGTCCGGAAGCACGAACACGCGAGCGGTCGTGGCGTCGGAACGGGTAACCGTGAAGTTCGTCGCGCCCAACGGCCGCCACGACTGCGTGGTCGGCCGCCAGCACTCCGACTCCGGCGCATCGACGTAGGTGGCCGAATCCACGTCCGTTTTCGAATCTCTGCCGGTCGTTCGCCCCAGCGTCACCGTTTCGCCCGAATTCGCGAGGGAGAGGTTTTCGAGCGGGAGGACGCGAAAGGACGTGAGATTCTCGGTGCGATTCGGTGCGGTGGAGAACGCGACCGTTCCCGAAACGGTTCGGTTCGATAAGGTGGACGTCGATTGCTCGTCCGACAGCGTCCACGTCGAGAGGGTCGTCTTTCGTGGGAAGGTAACGACGACGAACTCCCCGGCGTCGTCCATCGCCACCGGGTTTGGGTACACGGCGACGATGTGCGGCGAGGCTGATGAGTGGGTCGTCGTTCCGGATGGGGTCGAAGCTTCGGAGGTGGTGTTTGTTCCGGAGGTAGTCGTCGTACTCGTCGTGCCGGTTGCCGTGGTGGTCGTCGCAACACCCGTTGCTGAAGCTGGCAGGAGAGCGAGCACCAGGAGGACGGCGAGCGCGACTCTGGCGAACACGGGGAGGAGTGGTTTCGTCCTCTGATATAAACGCTCGGAACGGTGGATTTTTGTCCACCACCTTCGCCTTGTCTATATGATGGACGTTCCGATTATACTCGAATTGGCGGGCTATGCTCTCGGTGCTCTAGGTGCCGTTCTCGTCTTCTTCGAGTTCTTCCAGATTCCGGACTACATCGAGTACGACCCGGATTACAACGATTACACCATCGACATGTCGCCGATGGAAGTGAGACAGTATACGTGGGTCGGCCGCGTCGGCGCGTTCTGTATCGCACTCGCGTTCGCGCTCGAATTCTTTGCGACGTTCCTCGCTCAGTGAACTGGGTGAACGATTTCGCGGCAGTCGGGGCATTCGGCGAAGCGCTCCGAGCCCTCTTCGGTGTCGTATTCGATGAGAAGATAACCTCTAGTGATGTCGCTTCCGCAGTTCGGACACATCCCGAGTGGCGCGGATTCGGTCGCCATTTTGACCTCTCGGGAAGAGAAGGGACATCGATGGTCTTTGTTATTGACCGATTACTCGGGAGTAAGCAGTGCTTACCGGCAGACTACAGCGCCTTCTCGGCTTCGCTCTGGACGATGTAGGCCCGGTCGTCTGAGTACTCCCGGACCGCGTCGAGCGCCGTTTCCGTGCCGATCTGGTTCAGCGCCCACGCAGCACTGGCACGAACCGAATCGGACTCGTCGTCCGCCAGCGTCTCCGAGAGCGGTTTGATCGCACGTGTATCGCCGATGAGACCGAGTGAACGAGCGGCGTAGCTTCGAACTTCCTCGTCTTCGACCACGAGTTGATCCGCGACGTCCTGTGTGACTTCGTCGCTGCCGATCTCGCCGAGGGCTTTGATGACGGTCTTCGCCATTCCTGGGTCGGCGTCGACGTACTCGATGATCGAATCGATGGCCTCGTCGCTGCCGATTTTCCCGAGGATACGGATGGCGTCCTTGTCACGACGACCGGCGCGCTGGAGCATGGGATCGACGGCTTCCTCGTTGCCCATCCGTTCGAGCGCTTCGAGGCAGTGTCGTTCCATGTAGTTCGACTGCAAGGAATCGAGCGCGAGGAGCACCATGTCGACGCGGTCGCGTTTCTCCCAAATTTTGAGCGCGTGCCACTCCGGCGGGTAGTCCTTGCGATAGTTGAGAACGTCGTAGTAGCCTTCGCGCCTGAGTTGCTCACGGGTGCTCAGGTCGCTCCATTCCTCGGCGTCGTCGATGCCCGACTGCAGTTCGTCGGTCGCATCGAGAAGCGTATCGATGGTTTCCGCGTCCTCGTCCGGATCGAGTTCCGCCTCCTCGACGGCGCTCGCTGTGTCTCCGAGCACTTCCGCGAGGTCGTCCGAATTACGGGTGAGGGTAACGCTGAAATCCGTTCCGATCGCCTCCTGTACCGTATCGACGAACGACTCGATGACCTCCACGAGTTCCGCGCTCCCGTCGGCCGTCCAGCGGGTGTCCTCGACGGTCGAAATAGCGTCCTCGACGTCGCTGATGACGTCCTCGGCGTACGGGCCGCGCTGATCCTCCAGTTCGTCACGAAGGTCCGCGAGGAACATTTCCAGTTCCTCGCGCGGGTCCTCTACGTACTCGTCTTCCTCTTCGCCCTCTTCGTTCGGTTCGGGGAGGTCCGCCGCTTCGAGTTCCTCCTCGACGTCGTCGAGTTCGTCTTCGACGACGTCGAGGTCGGCTTCCGTCTCGGCGTCCTCCAGATCCGCTTCCGCGCTTTCGAGTCGGGTTTCGATGGATTCCGCCGTCTCCTCTGGCGTTTCCTCGTCCTCGGATTCTTCCTCGGACTCCACTTCGGCCTCGGATTCTTCCTCGGATTCCTCGACTTCGGATTCCCGTTGCTCCTCGGCTTGAATTTCGTCCTCGGAATCGGCATCCTGCGTTTCCTCGGCACCATCGTCGCTCATGCGTCCCCCCCCGGCTGTGCCGTTTTACTCATATGCGAAAAATTCGGCCTGTAGCCATCAAGAGCGTTTCCCTTCTGTCGTCTTCGCAGGCGTCGGTTTTCCTTCCGTCTCCCGCCAGTAGAACCCCGGCGAGAGGACGAGATACGCCAGTGCAAGCGACAACAGCGCGTACGGGAACGTTCGTCCTTTGAAGTTGGGGATGAGGACCGCGAGCGTATGGACGACGCCCATGATGAGCGCATCACGCGCCAGCAGGTCGGGATACGTGATCGTCGAGACCATCAACCCGGAGAGGACGACGGTGAGCGCGACGAGGACGGTGGGGTCGGTGAACCCTGCGAGGACGCCAGCCGCGAGGATGACGGACGCAAGCGTCGTCGGAATCCCCTCCGTCACGTCGTCGTCGGTGTCGTAGGCCGTGTACAACCCGAGTCTGACGATCGCCATGGCGACGAACAGCGCCCCGGCGAGCATCGCGACTCCCACGCGAAGCGTGTCGAATCCCCACGTCTCGCGCACGACGGCGACGACCAACACCGCCGGGGCGACCGAGAACGACGCGACGTCGGCCAACGAATCCAGATACGGCCCGGCCGCCGAACTCCCATAGCGACGGGCGAGCACGCCGTCCAACCCGTCCGCCACCGCCCCCAGTAGGACGAGGCGCGCCGCCAGTCGCGGGTTCGTGGCCGCGAGCGAAATCGCCAGAAAGCCGAGCGCGGCGTTCGAAACCGTCACCGCGTCGGCGAGCGAAAGGCGACCCACGAACCGAGGCTTCATACTCGGCGGGTAGTGCGAGCGTGAGTGATACCTCTTTTGAAATCACCCCGGACTGTCGAACGATAGAACGATCGAAAATAAATGACGAACCGCGCTTACCACTCGACTAGTTCCCGAATCCGGTCGAACGCGGCTTGTTCGCGCTCGCCGCCACAGGTCCGCGTGACCTCCTCGAAATACTCCAACCGACCCCGGAGTTCCGCTGTATCGTAGCCGTCCACGTCCAACCGGGATGCCGCCACGGTCGCCTCCACGATGGCCGCGAAACCCCGGTTCGTGGACGGAACCCGCCGTTCCCGAACTTCCGAATCGACGGGCGTCAGTTGCCACTCCTCCCAGCGAGTTCCGTCGGTCTCCCCGGAATCGACCTGCTCCGCCTCGATTTCGACCCACGCGTCCGCGGAGTCGAGCACCGGTTCCGTTTCCTCCCGGATCGACAGCGCGGCCTCCACGAAGTCCACGGGGTCGCGGGTGAACTGGACGACGCCGCCGCCCTGTCGGTGGAAGTTCCGCCGGGTTCTGGTGTTGCCCCACGTGCGAGCGGTTACAGGGTTGGTGGAATGAAGGCCGAGAACCGCCACGTTCCACAGGTCGTTCGGCCCGAGCGTCGTGACGACGGACTCGGTCACGCCGCGAAGTTCGACCGGCCAACTCGTCCTCGTCCCGGTCACGGAGAAACGCCCCGCTCCAGCGCGACGAACAGGCCGCCAGCGACGATGTCCGCGGTCGTTCCGGGGTTGATTCCGTCATCCACCAGTGATTCGGCGAACGCCGTCACGAGTTCCGGGTTGCCCTCGCGCGCTTCCTGGAGGGCCTCCTGTGCCCGAACGAGCACGCTTTCGGCCGTTTTCTTGCCGTGTCGTTTCGCCACGAAGGTGTCCGGTTCGTGAGCCAGTTGTTCGAGATACACCTGCGCCGCGCGGGCCGAAATCCCGCCGTCGAGTTCCTCGATGCGTTCGGCCACGGTGAAGGTTCGCTCGAAGCCGTGTGTCCACTCGTGGGCGATTCCATCCTCGTCTGCGCCGAGTTCCATCACGTCGTACAGTGTGAGTCCGGCTTCTTCCAGTGCGAGAATCGCGTCGCTTCCCCGTCGAACGTCGAACTCGTCCGTTCCTTCCGGCGGGTCCGAAACCGCCACATCGACGTGTTCGAACGCGCGGTAGAATCCCGCCGCATCCTCCACGGTCGTCGCTTCGACGACCTCCGTGACGCCCTCCGGCGAGCGGTCGTCGGCCTTCACCAACGGAACCAGCAACAACAGCGCACCGAACTGGGTGTTGCCACCCTGCTGCTGGCTCATCCCGGCGACGGCTTCTTCGAAGGCTTCACCGACCGGTGCATCCGCCTCGGCCGCTCGGAGTCCCGCGCCGGAACCGACCGCTCCGGCGAGGAAATGCTCGAACCGTAAATCGGGGGAATCGCGCTCCCTGTCCACGTTGCCGGGTTTCGGCGTTCCGGCGACTTCCAGCAACAGCGCGAGTTGCGCGTGTTCCGCTGGCGTCATGCCACCACCTCCGTGAACCACGCGTCCGTCGCACGGCGAACGCGGGAGAGCACCTCGGGCCGGTCACTCGGCCGTCCGACGCTGACCGCGTCCGCGCCGTACTCCAGATACTCCTCGACCGTCGCCTCGTCGCGGACGCCGTTGTTGGCCACGAGGAAACAGTCCGTGGCCTCGGCCACCTCCTGCACCATCTGCTCAGAGTCCATCGCGTCCAGGTGGACGATGTCCGCGCCCGCATCCACCGCTTTGCGAGCGACCTCGGGAAGGTTCACGCCGGGCACCTCGGCTCTGACCTTGACGCTCACGGCGGCACCCGTTTCGGCCGTGACACGAACTTGCTCGGCGAGGCGGTCCGGGTCCCGAAGGAGCGACTGTCCGGCACCGGCCGCACACATCTCCTCCTGTCGGCAGTGTGCGTTGAGCTCCAGTATCGCGCCGTGGCGGTGGCAGACGTCACCCATCGCTCGAATCGGGGGGAGCGTCGCGGAACGGACGTTGATTCCGGGGAGAATCGGGGAATCGGAAAGCGCGGCGAGTTGCCCGTCCACGAACGCGACGGGGTCGTCCGGCAGGAATTCGGTTCGTTCGCGCGCGACCAACTTCCGGGCCGCCGCTCGCGTTTTTTCGTCCAGCGCGATTCCGCCCAGAAATGCCGCCCCTGCGTGATCAGCGGCGTTTCGCGCCCATTCGGCGTTTGCTTCCCCGCTGAGGCTGGCGAGCGCGACCCGTGGTTCGAACGGTTCGACCATCACGCCACCTCCAGTGCGTCCTGCACGGCATGAACGACGCGCGCCGCGTCACTTTCGTCGTCCATCTTCGTGTCGGTCCGGATCGTCGGACGGTCGAGTTCCGTCCGGTCCTCGTCGTCCAGCACGAACGCGTCGGCGAAGGGGTACGCCTCCGCCACGCCCGCCGTGCTCGGTTGGTAACCGACCGCGTCCATCAGTTTTTCCGCGGGCCCGGAGAAAACCTGATCTTCCACGAACGGTGACACGGCGACCACGGTGGTCGATGCGAGCGCCTCGCGGAACGCGTCCATCGCGAGCATCGGACCGATGCTCGTCACCGGATTCGACGGGCCGATGACGACCGGTCCGTCGGTCAGCGCCGAAAGCACGGCAGGTGCTGGTTCCGCGTCTTCCGCACCCCTGAACTCGACGTCCGTGACGTCGGGTTCGCCGCCATGTGCGACCCAGAACTCCTGAAAGTGCATCTCGCCCTCAGGCGTGTGAATGATGCTCGCGACCGGGTCGTCGCTCATCGGGACGACGTCGAGCGGGGAGTCGAACGCGTCCGCCAACGTTCGCGTCGTCTCGGTGAGTGTGTTGCCTTCGTCCAGCAGTCCCGTCCGAGTGACGTGCACTGCCCTATCGTGATCGCCGAGGAGCATGAACTCCGCGACGCCGGAAAAGCGCCGCCATCGGGCGATTCTCCGCCCGGCAGTCTGGCGCTCGTCGGGAAGGTATCGCGGGCCAGTGGAGAGGTCAGCCGATTCGGCGAGGCGATGGAGTTCGTCGTGTGTTGCCGTCGTGTCGTCGGCGATTCCCCACCACGTCTCGCGGTTCAGCACGCCCCCTTGCTGGAACAACACCGTGTCGATGTCGGGACAGACGAGGAGGCCACCGAGTTCGACGTCGTCACCGGTGTTACCGATAACCGTCGTCTCGGCGGGCGAAAAGACCCCTTCCGCGCCCTCCAACAGTTTGGGGGTGCCCGTCCCCCCTGAGAGAAACGTGACCATGGTTCGTTTCCTGCGAGAGAGGATATAAAGCCTCGTCCTTCAGTTTTTATACCGTGACGGGACAACGTTCCGACAATGAAGACCATCAAGGACAGCGTCCACGACCATATCCAAGTCGTCGGCGTTGCGAACGAGTTGCTCGACACGCATGCAGTCCAGCGACTTCGACACATCACGCAACTCGGAACCGCCCGTCTCGTCTACCCATCCGCGAATCACACCCGATTCGAACACAGCCTCGGCGTCTATCATCTCGCCTGCGAAGCGCTCGAAAACCTCGGCATCGAGGGGAGACAAGCGGAGCGCGTTCGCGCGGCCGCACTCCTCCACGACGTTGGGCACTCCCCCTTCAGCCACACCATCGAGGAGCTAATCCACCGACGCACGGGGAAATATCACGACGACGTTCTCGACCTGCTCACGGACTCGACGGTCGGCGACATCCTCCGCGACCACGACTTGGATCCGACCACCATCGCGGGACTCATCGCGGGCGAAGGGGAACTGGGACAACTCGTCTCCGGGGAACTCGACGTGGACCGGATGGACTACCTCGTCCGGGACGCCCATCATACCGGCGTCCCCTACGGCACCATCGACCACGAGCGACTGACACACGAGTTGACGTTCGCGGACGGGAGGCTCGTGCTCGCCGAGGGGAACGTCCAAACGGCGGAGAGCCTGCTCGTCGCCCGTGCGCTGATGAACCCGACGGTGTACAACCACCACGTTACGCGAATCAGCAAGTCGATGCTCCAGCGGGCGAGCGAGCGCCTGCTCGACTCGCCGGACATCGACGCCGAGCAACTACGACGCATGGACGACCACGACTTGATCGTCGCGCTTCGCATGAACCCGGAAACCGCCGAACTCGCTCGCCGTCTCACCGACCGCGACCTCTACAAGCGTGCCGTCTGGGCGGAGATGGGAGACGTTCCCGACGAAATTATCGATGCCGATCACGAGACGATTCGTCGGTACGAGAACGAAATCGCCGAGAGTGCGGGCGTCGATTCCGAACACGTTACCCTCGACGTGCCGAGTCGACCGGCGATGACCGAATCGTCGTCGCGCGTCGTCGTCAATAACGAAGTTCGACCGCTCGCTCAGCAATCCACGCTGGTTCGGGCGCTGCAGCAGGTCCAGCGCGACCAGTGGCGCCTCGGCGTGTACACGCCAGCGGACGAGACGGCGACCGCCGGACACGCGGCGGAGCGAATCCTCGGCTTGGAAACCGACGGTGCACTCGTCAGCGACGTTAGAACCGGCGTTCGGACGACGCTGACGGACTTCGAGGAGAAATAGTAGCGGTGGAATAGGGGAAGTAGGAAGCGTAGGAGGGGTAGATGGAGTAAGGGAAATACTTCCGACGACGAGGCGTTTAAGGTCGGCTACTGACAACCGCCACGTATGCTCGTGGAGGGAACCATCCTTTCCGGACCGAACTTCGACCCCGTCGAGGGTCGCGTGGTCGTCGAGGATGGGACGATTACCGCTATCGAAGAGGAGTCCGTCTCGTCGTCGAAGGTCGTGTGTCCGGCGTTCGTCAACGCACACACCCACATCGGCGATTCCATTGCCAAGGAAGCCGGGGCCGGACTCTCGTTGGAGGAACTCGTCGCGCCGCCGGACGGGCTCAAACACCGACTCCTTCGGGAAACGTCCCGCGCCGAGAAGGTCGATGCGATGCGGCGGTCGCTCCAGTTCATGCAATCGACGGGGACCGCGTCGTTCCTCGAATTCCGCGAGGGTGGCGTCGAGGGCGTGTTCGCCCTCCGTGAAGCCGCCGAAGGCCTCGACATCGACCCGTTCATTCTCGGTCGAGAGACGGTCGATGCGATGGAAGCCGCGGACGGGTTCGGGGCGAGCGGCGCGAACGACGCCGATTTCGGCCGTGAGCGCACCGCGACCGACCGGGCGGGGAAAACCTTCGGTATTCACGCGGGCGAGGCCGATTCGAGCGACCTCAATCCGGCGCTCGACCTCTCGCCAGACTTCCTCGTTCACGTCGTCCACCCCGAACCGATCCATCTCGACCGCATCGAACACAGCGAGGTTCCCATCGCCGTCTGCCCGCGCTCGAACCTCGTCACGGGCGTTGGCTTGCCGCCGATGAAGGAACTGCTCGACCGGACGACGGTCGCACTCGGGACGGACAACGTGATGTTGAACAGCCCGTCGATGTTCCGCGAGATGGAGTTCACGGAGAAACTGACGGACATCTCTCCCCGTGAAGTACTCCGGATGGCCACCCAAAACGGGGCGCGAATCGCGGGCCTGAACTGTGGTCTCCTCGAACCGGGGAGGGATGCGAAGCTACTCGTTCTCGACGGCGACTCCGACAACCTCTGTGGAAACAAGGACGTGGTTCGGTCGGTCGTCCGACGGGCGGGGGCGAGCGACGTGATCGACGTTCTGCTGTGATTCCCCGGAATTCCTTTCGATTCGAAGGTGATCGCCACCAAATGAGTTAAGACAACACGAGTCGTGACACTCGGTAACACACCCATGTACGACCGAATTCTCGTGCCGACCGATGGTTCGGAGGAAATGCGATGCGTCCTCGCGCACGCCGCTGAACTAGCCGAGGCGCATGGTGCGGAACTCCACGCGGTGTACGTCGTCAACTCCTCGACGTACGCCAGCCTGCCGATGGAAACGTCCTGGGAAGGCGTCTCGGGAATGCTGGAGGAAGAGGGTGAGTCAGCACTCGAAGACGCCCGCCGTATCGTGGGGGAGTACGACGTCTCGCTCACGACACATCTGCTCGAAGGGCCACCGAACAAGGAAATCGTCCGCTACGCCGAACTGGACGATTTCGATCTCATCGTGATGGGAACCCACGGTCGTGGCGGCATCGACCGCCTCCTCCTCGGAAGCGTCGCCGAGCGAGTCGTCCGTGCTTCGACCGTGCCCGTGCTCACGGTTCGCGTCGGACAGGAGGTCGACTCACCGGACGTGAGTGCGACAGGGAAAGTCCACACCAGCGGCTGAGTTCTCGACTCGCCGGAGTAGCGCGACGAAAACGGGTTTTACTCGGTCCGTCGATAGAACGTCTTACCAGGAATCAGTATCAACACTCGCTCATACGTCTCGGCCCCATCGGACGATGGCGACACCGACGAACAGGGCAAGAACGCCGACGATCGTCCACTGCACTGATCCGCCGGTGATCGGCTCACAGTCTGCCACGCACAGAATGGGATCGATCTGGACGATTCCGAGACCTTGAACGATCCACAACAGCCCGAGAAGCGCTACGATGCCGCCGAAGACCGTCGATACGGTTGATTTCGCGTTCATGATCTATCGCTACTCCTGTCCAGGTCGTGTGTGTTGGCTCTTTCAGCGAACATGGTCGGCATACGCTGGTGGTATGGAGGTTCCTCCGGTGCATGCGAATAGCGCCATCCATCTGAGGCACGTTTAAATACGCATGCGGCATACTCCGACGCGCCATCGTCCGTGACCGATATAGCCCGGTCAACTCGTCTCTGTACTGTGCGGCCGAGACCAGTCGTTCCGGACACTACGAACACGACGGGCGGATCGACAGATGAGATACATTACGTTCGTCATTCCTCGAATCGACGATGAACGCTGTTCGAGCGGCGAGCACGCCGACTTAACGGTGAACGGTGACGCGATTCACTACATCAACCTCTTGGATGACGGAACCGGCGTCGGACTGTACCAACTCGGTGGGGACCTCGAACGGGGAACCGAGATACTAGAGGCCGACTCGGACGTGCTATCGGTCGAGCGGTCCGCGGCGTCGGAGGGGCACATCTACCTCCATTTTCGAGCGAATACCCTCATGACCGACCTCCTCGGTATATTCCGCCGACACGAGATCGTCGTGGACTGGCCGATGGAGTACAACGAGCAGGGTGGGCTTCGGATAACCATGCTCGGGACGGACGAGAAGATCCGAGAAGCGGTCGCGGAAATCCCCGACGAGATTCCGATCTCGCTCGAAGGGATCGGCGAGTATCGACCTGATATGCGCCGACTCGCGTCGCTGCTGACGGACCGCCAGCGAGAACTGTTGGAACTCGCAATCGACGCGGGGTATTACGAAATACCGCGGCGGGCGACACTCGACGACCTTGCGGAACGAGCGGGCGTCTCAGCGGGGACGGTCGGTGAACACCTCCGGAAAATCGAATCGAAGATCATCACGGAACTCGTTTGATACCGACATCGTCCGGCAACCGGCCGAACAGTCTCAGTTCACGGGGCGAAGGTGTTCGCAGTCGCCCGCGTGAATCCGCACCGTTTCCTCCTCGGTCTCGACCACCAGCGCCCCCGGCATGACGATATCGACCGCAGTACCGACCACGTCGCCGTCAGGCGTTTCGACCCGTACTCGCTGTCCGAGCGTCGCCGACAGTTCGCACCACGCCGGAAGGATAGAGTCGGTGTCGCTCCGAAGTGCATCGAACTCCTCCAGCAGTCGCTGGACAAACAACCGTCGATTCACCGCGCCGACCTCCGCTTGGACGCTCGTCGCACCGTCCGGTAGGTCGTCCGCCGCGACGTTGACGTTGATGCCGATACCGGCGATGACCCACGAGACGCGGTTCGCCTCGCCCTCCATCTCGGTGAGGATGCCCGAGAGTTTGTCGTACTCGTTCACTCGTTCCTCGTTCACAAGGACATCGTCGGAGTTTCGCTCCGGCTGGCGCTCGTTCACTCGTTCCC
>NZ_JBAWAC010000049.1:0-5322 GCF_049589095.1 Haladaptatus sp.
ACTGCCTCGGTATCGGACGAACACCTGAAATACGACCTTCGGGAGACGAACGACGGGTTCGTGTTGAAGGCCTCGCGGAAGGGTGAACTCTCGCCGTACACGTCGAGCAACTGGAACACCGAGGAGAAAGCGAAAGAACGCTTGGAAGCCCAGTACGCCCTCGTTTCCCAGCAGACCGATTCCTCCGCGGAAGTGACCATCGACGAGTACCAGTTCGATACCTCGGGTGACGAACCGAAACTCGACATCAAGTACCACGTCACGTTCGTCGGTGTCAAAGACGCACTCTCGCAGTCGATCGTGAGCAGCCTCGAATCCTCGTCGAGCGTCTCGATCACCGACGAGCAGGCCGACTCCCTCACGGCGGACATCGAGAAGATGCGAATCGACCACATCACGCTCGCGATGGACCGACAGGGCGGCAAAACGACCGTCAATTGGAACGTCGAAATTGACGACTACGATGCCGCGATGGTCGACGCGCTCGAAGTGATGGAGAACACCGACAGTTCGTCGATCAGCCAGGATAGCATCGACCGGATGAAGACCCAGTTCGAGGCCCAGAACGCCGCGGACCTCGAACAGACGGTCACGTGGACCGCCGACGTCACGCATCCGTCGAGTGAAACGACCGCGGTGAGCGCCGAAGTTCACTACCGGACGAAGCACTGGGGTGATACACACGGGAGATGAACGACCATGGCGTCGAACTCGGAACGTCCTCGGTGGAACTCCACGCCGAATCCGACGGTGACGAAGTGACGGCGCACGGTTCGGTGGAACTGGAACAGAAGGCGATGCTCTCGAAGATCACCGACTCGATGCTCTCCTCGTTGGATTCGACGGCCGGAAGTTCGGCCGGGAGTTCGAACGGGATGGAACTGGTTCGTGCGTTCAAGCGGAGCGAGTTCCGGACTGCTCGCGTCGATATGAACGTCAAGTCGGGAACCGTCACCGTCAAAGGTGGCGCGCAGTTCGACAACATGAGCGCGTTCGCGAACGTCCTCGGTGATTCGTACGGTGGCGCGAACGTCGCCGATGTCGTTGGTCGGACGAACGGCAACACGACGACGACGTACGTCCACGTGAAGGGTCTCGTCGGAGAGAGCGCGACGAAGGCGGACGTTCGTGCGCTCGCCATCGTGAACGACGACACGGAAATCTACATGCCCGGCGAGTGGAACCGGTCGTTCCCCTCGATGGACACGAAAGGGGCCGCGACGTATCTCGGCCTCCAGCAGGATGCGAAGGAATCGAAGAACGAATCCGGCCAACCCGGCTTCGGCATCGGTGTCGCGGTCATTGCACTCGCCGCAGTGGCACTGCTCTCCCGGCGCGACTGAGTTCCAAAAACACGCACTTATTTTTCGCTCGCTCGGACGTTACGTCCCCTCGACGCTGTGAATCTCGATGGACGAGTCGGAGTAACTGGCTTTCACGTGATCCCCGACCTGTGCCCGGTTGAAGTCCTCGCGTCTTGTGGAGGCAGTGTAACACCCGAGCGGGTCGCCGCCACCCGCCCAATCCTTGCTACAGACGCCGATGACGTAGCCGAACTCCTCGTATTCGTCCCGTAGGAGGTCGTTGAGCGTAGTCGAGACGTGTAACTCCCCCGGGTTGGAAAAGCGGTCAGCCCACTCCTTCGCGACGTCCATTATCGGTTCGTCGCTCGATTTCGTTAGCCCGACGCTGACGACGGTTTCGTCACGAAGACTGCCGCTGGTTCGACGTTTGCCGGTTATCTCCTTCTTTCGGACGAATCCACCGACGGATGCAAACGCGGAACAGCCAGCGAGACCACCGCCCACCACGGCGGCCGACAGGGATGTTAGCACGGCACGTCTCGAAGGCATACGCGAGTATTTACCTTCACACACAAATGAATTGCGTCGGGAATTACGAACGAGTGGCTGGAAATCAACACGGAAACAGGACGGACGTGTCTCAGGCCGTCGAGTTTCCGAGGATGTTCGTGGTCACCGTCTTCCGGTAGTTCAGCGAATCAAGATCGATCCGTTCGGTGTAGCCGTGGTATTCGACGACGACGTAATAGCTGACTTTGAGCGTGCTCTTCTCACCGTTCTGAAGGTGTGTCTTCCACCACGGGCCGAGTTTCGAGTTGTCGAGGTTCATCGTATCCCGAATCGTCGCCTCGCTGTGCGGGCGGACCTCGACGGATTTCTGCCTCGATTCGTCCGAAAGGACGATGCCGTTCATCGTCACACGTGATCCGACTTCGACGATACGAATCGACTGACTCCGATCGTTTTCGACGGTCGCGGATGCGTCAATGGGTGTCTTTTCCATCGTCGCGTGGCCCCAGTTCGCCTGCACATCGGAGATTCGTCCGATCACCTGCCCGGCGACCGAGAACGACTGACTTGACGTCGAATCGACGGGGCCGAGCATATCGGTCGTTATCGTTCCCCGGTCGGCTTTGCCACCGACGGGCAGTCGGGCGAACCCGGCATCCACGATCACGTTACGCTCGATAACGCGGTCGGTCTTCTCGCCGTTGTTGACGTGACTGACCCACCAGCGTTGGATCTTCTCATCAGTGATCCGTTCAGTAAAGTTGAGATGTGTTTTTCCTGACTCGATTTGGCGGGTTGTCTCTCCCTCAACCAGCGGGACATCGTTCATCGACACGCGATACCCCGCATCGACCGAGAGGTGCTTTGCGAACACCGACCCCGGTTCGTTCGGGTTTACGACGGTCGCTCGGGTTCGAACGCCGGTGTCACCCGTCGCAGGAGCGATCCAGTTACTCTCGACGGATTCGAGTTCGGGCGGCGCGAACGACGAGTTTCCGTCGCGTGGAACGACCTTCGTCGTCGTCTTCCCGCCACCGAGTACGTCGGTCGTGAAGACGATACGCTTGCTCAGGAACGGAAGATCGACGTTTTGCGTGGTTCCGTTGTCGTGCATGACCGCGTAAAACTGCACGTCCATCGTCGTCTTCTCGCCGTTCTCCACGTGGCTTTCCCACCATTCCGGCAGTTTGCCGTTGTCGAACGTCGAGTCGATACCGAACGTGGTCGTCTTCCCCGGTTTCATGTGTACCTCACCGTCGGTCGTTCCGTTGGCGACGGTCACGTTGTTCATCGTGATCGTGTATCCCAACTGTGAGAAGACCACCTCGCCGCTGGTCGGGTTCTCGACGGTCGCGTTGACGGACAGCGGCGTCCGCTCCGTCGTGGCGTGTCCCCACGATGCGTTCGTTTTCGTCACTCGGAGGATTTCCCGGTTTCCAGCGGTCATCGTCCGCGTCTCGTTGCTGTCGAACGCACTGAGCAGGTCGGTCCGAAACGTCCGTTTCTGTGCGAGAAGTCGCTTCGAATACAGCGGAACGCTGACCGTCGGCGAGATACTGACCGTCGTCTTCTCGCCGTTATTGATGTGGCTCGCCCACCACGCCGGAATCTTTCGGTTGTCCATGCGCGTCGTCATCGAAATCGTGGACTGTCCGGACGGTAACCCGATGTTCTCCTTTTTCCCGTTCGCCACGGTCACGTCGTTCATGTCCACCCGATAATCGAGGTCCGCGACACCCGGCATCCCGACCGAACTGGGATTGTTCACGTCGATGTTCGTCCGAATTTCGGTCGTCTTCGCGCTGACGCCGCCCCACGCGGCGTCGACGTTGTCGACACTCGGTTGCCCGACCGTCACGACTCCGGACGTGAGCGCCACTCCCAGTCCGCCAGCACTCACGAGGAGGACCGTCATCACTCCCACGAGCAGTTTTCCGAGGAGGCTACGAATCGCCATTGTCTACTCTCCTAACATATATGTATTTTGTCCCACAGTTCATTATCCGGTCAATTCGCAGCCACCACCAAGTAACTTTACCTGTAATTATCCAGTACAGGAGCGGCTACCATCAACAATCACAACAACGAAACGAGATATAAGGAACAGCAGATCAACGGAACGTTTCAATTCGAGAGAGCTGACAGACCAGTGTTCGGCGGCATCGACGAGGGCGACGATTTCGGTTCGAACTTCCTCGGATGCCGGTCGGTGAGGGCTACGGGGTTCCCCGGCCGGTGCGCCGCGTTCTGTCATGGCCGCTTTGGCCCCGGGGACGCCGTATTCGCTCGTGACCGCGTGGTTTAGCTCCACGAGGCTGGCGTTCAACTGTCGGGCCTGTTCGCCGTGCCCGCCCCGGTGAAGACGATGGATTTCGCTGGCACGCTCGGGTGCGACGTTCGCCAAGCCGAGGATACCTCCGTCAGCCCCGGCGTCGAGTGCGGGGGCGTAGACCCTCCCGCTTCCGACGAACAGATCGAAATCGGCGTGCTCGGTGCGGGCACGCTCGCGTTGGAGGCGCGTGAGGTTTCCACTCGAATCCTTCATTCCGGCGATGTTCTCGTGGTTGGCGAGTTCACCGACCACTTCGGGGGAAAGGACGACGTTCGTGTAGGCCGGGACGCTGTAGAGGTACACCGGCAGGGGGCTCTCGTCGGCAACCGAACGATAGTAGTCGGCCATCGACTCGTCGTCGTGGCCGTAGTAAAACGGCGTCACCACCAGGGCCGCGTCGGCTCCCGCCTCCGCCGCGAGGGACGTTTGACGGAGCGTCTCGTGAAAGCCCGGATGGCCCGTTCCGGCCAGCACTGGAACGTCCGCCTCCTCGACCACGATTTCGACCACGCGGGCACGCTCCTCGACACTCATCAGTTCCGCTTCGCTGTTCGACCCACAGGGGACGATGAAGTCCACGCCACGCTCTTGGACCCACGCGACGAGTTCCCGAAGGTAGTTTTCTTGGAGGGATCCTTCCCGGTCGAACGGCGTCAACAGCGGTACTCCAGTTCCGTGCATGGCAGTCATCTCTCCCGGAGAGTGTATGAAATCGGGGGTAGCGGTAGTGTCTCACGGGTGTCTGACGCGGTTTTAAGTTCTCGCCGTTCCCATCCGAAAATGGGCGCGCACAACACCCTCTCTCCCATCCTCCCACTCTGCGCGCCCGGCACACACCACCCACATCGCCCCTGTACCCCGCTCTCCCATCCCGTTCGACACTCCCCCTCTTCCGTTTTAGGATACGTCAACTCGTTCGTAGACACATCCTGATCGTAACAAAGAGTGCCTGTACCGGGCGCAAACGGTTCATAACAAAGTGGTGTCCGCTCATTCGTACAGTTGCGCCCGACGGCTCGGGCGCGAAGCGTGTCGCAGTCTCGCGGTGGGTCTCCCGGCGGGGCCGGGGGCTCTGGCGACGGGTTGGCTTCCCGTTACAGTGTCACCAACCCCCCCACGAAAGTTCTCGTCCCGGTCGACCCTAGAACCCCGCGCTGCCCAATCGTTTTTCGCTTC
>NZ_JBAWAC010000050.1:0-8255 GCF_049589095.1 Haladaptatus sp.
GAGCGCCCGTGTCCCGGCGCGGGTACTTCCGGTGAAGACGTGGCGCGTCGCGTCGTCAGGTACGCCGAGCATGCCGCCGAGTCGGGCGGTAACGTCCTCCTCGGCCATCGGTGGCGTGGTGGAGGCGAAGGCGAGGAACGCGACTTCGGGGTTTCCGGCGGCGTCGAGCGCTCGCCGTGCGGCCTCGTAGGCCATCGTCAGCGTGTCCTCGTCGGCGTTCGGAACCGATTTCTCGTTCACTCCGGCGGCGTGGAATTGCCCCCACGCCTCACGGAACTCGTCGGCGGAAATCCGGAACCGCGGCGCGTAGGCACCGACCGCGGCGACCTTCGGTGTGCGTTCGTCCCCGGTCATGCTTCCACCTCCGATTCCTTTTCGAGCACGTGGACGACCGCCGCCCCGCCGCTCCCGCCGACGTTGTGTGTCAGGCCGCGCTTCGCGCCTTCGACCTGTCGTTCGCCTGCACTTCCCGAGAGCTGTTTGTACGCTTCGACCATCTGCCCGGCCCCGGTCGCGCCGATGGGATGGCCTTTCGATTTCAGGCCGCCGGAGGTGTTGACGGGGCGTTCGCCGCCGAGTTCCGTCGCGCCGGAGGTGACGAGTTCACCGGCCTCGCCCGGTTCGCAGAAGCCGAGGTCCTCGTAGGCCAGCAGTTCCGCGATGGCGAAGCAGTCGTGAACCTCCGCGAAGTCGATGTCTTCGGGCGTGACGTCCGCCATCTCGTAAGCCGATTGGGCGGCCTCGCGGGAGGCCGGAACCGAGGTGTAGGTGTCGCGCTGGAACAACCCGACACGATCGCTGGCCGCGCCGATGCCCGCGATTCGGATCGGGTCGTCGGTGTACTCGTCCACCACGTCCTCGCTCACGACGATGGCGCAGGCCGCCCCATCGCTCGTCGGACAGCAGTGATACAGCGTGAGGGGGTCGGCCACGACTTGCGCGTTCATCGCGTCCTCCAGGGAACACTCGAAGCCGAGCTGAGCGTGCGGGTTCTTCGCGCCGTTGGCGTGGTTCTTCACCGCGACGCGGGAGAGATGCTCAGCGGTCGTGCCGTATTTCTCCATGTGTGCATCGGCCATCTGCGCGTAGACGCCCGCGAACGTGGTTCCCGAGAGGCGCTCCCACTCGGTTTCGCCGGAGACGCCGAGCCAGTACTTCGTCGCGTCGCTCGACGTGTCGGTCATGACTTCCACGCCGCCCGCGAGGACGACGTCCGCCATGCCGCTTTTGACGGCCTGCACGGCCTGCCGGATCGCGTAGCCGCTCGCTGCACAGGCGTTCTCGACGCGGGTGCACGGGATTC
The DNA here is from genome assembly GCF_049589095.1 of Haladaptatus sp. Classification (NCBI taxonomy): domain Archaea; kingdom Methanobacteriati; phylum Methanobacteriota; class Halobacteria; order Halobacteriales; family Haladaptataceae; genus Haladaptatus; species Haladaptatus sp. The sequence continues at coordinate 1,304 of NZ_JBAWAC010000050.1, forward strand.
CGTCGAGGCCGACGTGTTCGGTCACCGCCGGGCCGGAGAGACCCAGTTGACGGCCGCCGACGCCGAGCGTGCCGACGACTGCCTCGTCCACGTCGTTCGGGTCGATACCCGTCGGGGCGCTGTCACAGGCCGCTTCGAAGGCGGTGCGGAACAGCGACCGGTAGCTTTCGTCGGGGAACGACCCGAAATCCGTCTGGGCCGCGCCGACCAAGTACGCATCTCGCATGTCTCGAACTGGCAGTCGTGGGGGGAAATAACTGCCGTCACCGCCACGCTTTCGCCGGGATCGTTCCCATCGCTTCCACGGTTCCGGCGGGAGATTCAAGAACCTCGACGGCCTACGGGCGACTGTGTACGGACACGCGGCAATCAAGGTGAAGGACCGGCACGGCTGACGTGGTCGGCATCGACATCAGCGGTCGCCACGAGGAGGAGGGTGAGTACCTGATGGTCGCCGCCGCCGTCCACGCGACGGTCGGAACGACACGACTTCACAGCGTACAGGGGATGGGCTTTGCGGTCAGTCATGCGGAACCGACGCTTTCGGAAACGACGAGAGTCGTCGCCGACGCCGTTTATGACCTTCCGGACCCGACGGCGGAGCCCATCGTCGCCGAACGGGGAGAATTCTACGAGGAGCCGACTTGGATGGTCGAACAGTATCTCGAACCTGATTTTAAGTACGTTGAGAGCATAGCTGAACGTGAAACAGTGCAGGCCGCACACCACGCCGCGTACGCCGCCCGCAAACTACTCCTATGAAAGCGATACTTGCAAAACGGGTAGACGACGGAACCGCTTCCATCGACGAACTGTCGGAGTTGGCCCGCGCCGCAGGCTACGACGTCGCCGCGGAAGTCACCCAATCGAGAGAAGAGGACGCCGCATACCAGTTCGGCGAGGGGAAGGTCGCGGAGCTCTCCGCGGCCGTCACCGAACGCGATGCCGGAATCGTCATCTTCGACAATCAACTCGGGCCGTATCAGACGTACAACCTGGGCCAGCGACTGCCCGACGGAACCGAAGTCATCGACCGCTTCCGATTGATCCTCGAAATCTTCGGCCAGCGCGCCCAGACGCGGAAAGCACAGTTGCAGGTCGAGTTGGCGGAACTGCGCTTCGAACTGCCGCGCGTCGAGGCGAAGACGAGCCTCGCGAAACGGGACGAGCGGCCGGGGTTCATGGGGCTCGGTGAGTACGACGAGAGCCACGAACAGGACATCAAGGACCAGATAAGCCGCATCAAGGACGAACTGGACGCCATCGCGGACAAGGAGGCGGACCGCAGACAGAAGCGCCGCGAATCGGGATTCGACCTCGTGGCGCTCGCGGGGTACACGAACGCGGGCAAGTCCACGCTCCTCCAGCGGCTCGCCGAGGACCTCGAAATCGGAGAGAACGACGACCTGCATCCGGACTTGGATCCGACGGCGGAAGCCGAGGACCGCCTGTTCACGACGCTCGGAACCACGACCAGAAAGGCGGACATCGACCGGCGGGACGTGTTGCTGACGGACACAGTCGGGTTCATCAGCGACCTTCCACACTGGCTGGTGGAATCGTTCAAATCGACGTTGGATGCGGTGTACTACGCCGACCTCGTGTTGCTCGTGGTGGATGTGAGCGAACCCGTAGACGACATTCGGGAGAAACTCGTCACCTGCCACGACACGCTGTACGAGCGCAATCAAGCGCCCATCGTGACGGTGTTGAACAAGATCGATGCCGTGAGCGAAGAGGAACTCGAAGAAAAGCGGAAGGCGCTGTCGGCACTCGCGCCGAATCCGGTCGCTATCAGCGGCAAGGATGATCTGAACGTGGAGGAACTCAAACGGCGTATCGATATCGAACTACCCGATTGGGAGTTCGAACGCCTCGTCATGCCGATGACCGATGAAACGATGAGCGTCGTGTCCTGGGTTCACGATCACGGACGCGTGGAGGACGTGACCTACACCGACGACGAAGTCGTGGTCGAGTTCGAGGCACGGCCCTCTATCGTTCAACAATCCCGGTCGAAAGCGAGTGATCTGACGGCTGTGCCGTCGGCTTAAAGCATCGAATATAACGATACGGCCCCGTTCGAGCGAATCCACGCGCAGTGGTTCTTTTGATCGTAAATGAGGACTGCGTCGTCCTGCACTTCGAGTTCGGCGTATCGGTCTTTGTCCCGGTTCGGTTGGGAGTCGTCTGCTTCGTGCGTGCTCGTGGTCATGCGATTCGGTAGTTTGTTTGTCTCCATTGTTCGGTAGCAACCCTTCAGTGACAAGTGTTACCTACTACCATGGTTTCTCAGTATTCGATAGGCGACGAAGCATGATAACTGTTCGCTATCGGAGACATTCTATCTGAAGTACCGTTACGTGGCAAAATCTAGTCGGGATGCTTACCTAACGGTATTTAACCCGGTAAAAAGCCGAAAAACGGTTACTATCGGTAAGTCGATTTCGTGACGTAACTTTTTATCAGCTGACGACCTATTCCGCGTATGAGCGACGAACCGGAACGGCTGACCATGTGGTGTGCGGGCGAGGATTGGTGTCCGATCACCGCGACGGCGACACTCGTCGGCAAGAAGTGGCATCCCGTCATCGTCCATCGACTGCTCGTGAGCGGCCCGCTCGGGTTCAACGCCCTCAAGGAGGAAGTCGATGGCATTTCGAGCAAAGTGCTTTCGGACAGCTTGGAGGATTTGGGCGAAAAACGCCTCGTAAACCGCGAAATCGTGAGCGACAAACCGGTGCGAGTGGAGTACTCCTTGACGTCCATCGGCGAATCGCTCGAACCCGTCATTCTCTCCATGCGCGACTGGGGGACGGAGTATCTCGCCCCCGCCGACGACCCGGATTCGGCGATGGTGTGAATCCGGGCCCGCTACCGTTCTAGTTCCCGTTTTTCCTTCTCGACCACGCGAACGTTCCGGATGGCGGTGTCCGGATACCCCCCGTCCGCGTCCTTCTCGACGGCCTTCACCATGTCCCAGACGACGTTCAATCCAGTCGTGACCCCCTCCAGCGCTTCCATCTCACACCCCGTCTTTCCGGTCGTTTCGACGGCGACCGAGAGGACGACTCGGTCGTCCCGCACGTCGAACTCGGTGTCCACGTTCGTGATCGGGATCTGGTGACACATCGGAATCGTCTCCCACGTGTGTTTGACGGCCTGTACCGCACCGATTCGAGCTGTCGCCAACACGTCGCCCTTCTTCAGGTCGTTCTCCCGAATCGCGTCGACCGTCGAGGACTGGAGGTGGATTTCACCCTCGGCGGTCGCCCGACGAGCAGTGTCGGGTTTGTCGCCGACGTTCACCATCTGCACCTCGCCCGATTCGTCCGTGTGGGTCAGTTCGCCGTCGTCGGTTCCGTTTTCAGACATCGTCCGAACCCCACATCGCCGCCGGAATCGTTTCGAGCATGTCGGAGGCGAACAGTCCCTCGTAGCGGCCGTCGTCGTAGCACAGATCTCCCGCGCGTCCGTTGACGAACGACCCGACGCAGGCGGCGTCGAACGGTTCCGTCGTCCCGAACAGTCCGGCGACGATTCCGGCGAGCAGGTCGCCCGTGCCGCCGACCGTCATGCCCGTGTTGCCCGTCCGGACGACTTGCGTTCGCTCGCCGTCCGAGACCACGTCGGTCTTCCCCTTCGCCAGCACGACGTGGCCGATGTCGGCCGCGAGGTCCTCGATTTCGTCGGTGGCTTCGGTCAGATCGTTAGTGTCCGGCCCGCCCATCTCTGCCAGTTCCTTGCGATTCGGCGTGCAGACGAGGGTGGCGTCCGTTTCGAGGTCCGGAATCGCCGGGAGTGCGTCGGCGTCAACGACCGCCCGTCCGGTGTAGGATTCGAGGAAGTCCGTCGCCGCATCGAGGGTTTCGTCGGCGTTCCCGAGTCCCGGCCCGATGACCACGGTGTCGTCGTACGATTCGGCGGTGTCGACCAAGTCGTCCACCTGCTCGGGCGTGAGGATGTCGCCGTCGTAGGGTTGGACGATGAGGTCCTCGGCGTAGCCTTGAATCACGCTCGCCACGGAGTCCGGCGCGGCGACGAACGAGAGGTCCGCTCCCGCCCGTAGCGCGGATTGGCCGGCCAACGCGGGCGCACCCGTGAACGGCCCGCCACCGATGACGAACACGCGTCCGCCGACGTTCCCCTGCACGCTCCGGAGGTCGCCCGGCCCGACGATTCGCTCGGCGGCGGTGGGGATGCCGATGTCCGAGACGGTGACGTCGGATGCGACGTCCGCGAGTCCGGGTTTCATGTCGTGGAACGTGACGACCGCGTCGGCCTCGACCGCAGTACCTTCGAACTCGCCCGAATCAGCGTTCACGCCCGAGGGGACGTCCACCGCGAGGACGGACGCGTCGGCGTCGTTGATGGCCCGGGCCGCCGTCGCGGCGGGTTCGCGGAGCGCCCCAGTCACGCCGGTTCCGAGCATTGCATCGATCACGAGGTCGCAGTCGGGGAGTTCGAACGCCCGGGAATCCGTCACCTCGGTCGTATCGTAGTCGGCCTGCTGAAGGGCGTCCCAGTTCTCACGCGCGATGTCGGTACCGATGGTTCCGGCGCGGCCGAGCAGCAGGACGGACACGTCGTACTCGTCGAGGAACCGCGCGGCGACGAAGGCGTCCCCGCCGTTGTTCCCCCGCCCCGCCACGATGGCGACGTTCGCTCCCGGCGAGGCCATTTCCCGGACGCGGCGGGCGATGGCGTTTCCACTCGATTCCATCAACTGCTTGCGAGGCACGCCGAGGTACTCCGCGTTCTCGTCCACGGCGGCCATCCGCGCTGCGGTTATCATACCCGGGCGTTCGGTCGGATTCCGGGTTAACGTTATGGGCTAGGGCAGTTCGAGCCGTGCGATTCGGTAGCGGCTTCACGAGGGACAGGGTAGCGGTTCGCTCTGCTGGGGTGAGAGAGCTTTCAGTATCCTCCTCTCACCACCCTCCGACTCACTCACGTCGCCGTCGCTATCGCGGGCGTTTTCGGACGGATTCGTGGGCCGCCGTCTCGTCACCTTCCTCCACAGAGTACAGCCGTTTCACCGGGACGACGGTGTGCATCTTGGCCATGCCACCGTCGTGCCGTCGCCACTTGGTCGAATCGTGGAGGATGTAGCGCCGGGGGACGCGCGCCTTCAGTTCGGCGACCAACTCGTCGAAGCGCTCGGCGTCGAAGCGCTCCTCGGGGACGAAGTCGGTATCGATGACCAACGAATCCCGGCGTGGGACGCGGTCGAGTCGGCCTTCGCAGACGCGTTCAAACTCGACCGCCAACGGCGGTAACTCGGTGTCGAGCGGGAGTTTGACGTACGCCTGCCTGTAGTCCGGTTGATCCGTTTTGCGCTTCCAGTACCGCGAGAACCAATTCGTTATCCGCGTACCCATTCGCGTGCCACCTTGAACCAATTCACTCAAACCGGGATAGTAGGTGTTTCGCTGTCCGTATCTCACTGATTCGTGACGCATCAAGAGACGACAATCCTCGAACACGGGGACGAACCTCCGCTCGAACGCGAAATTACGTGAATCTGAACGTTACTTCGATTACGGCACCGGCTATCACCACGAGCACACTCGCGTCGGCGACGTACTCGTATAGCGGCTTCACCACGAGGTAGTGTGACCGAGAACGGTGACTGCGGCGACGTTGAATGCGACGAGCGTGGGACGGTCAGCGTCGTGGCTCATCGGCCATCCAGTATCGCTGACGGAACCCGCGTCGGATCGGAGTCCGACAGCCAGGTACCGAGCGGGGTCGGAATTCAGCTTTGTGCGTGTCTGTCGGCCCGCGACGGTGGCGGAATCTGTGCTTCGCTCGACCCCGGTGCGTCGGGAAGCAGACACCGCTCGGATTCGCGGTTGACGTGGGCGTACTGGTCGGGTGCGTTCGCCAGTGGATGGGCGGGATTCTGTTCGCTTCGGATCCGGGCGGCCCGAAGTTCGCCGAACCCGGCGATCCTGGCGCGGATACCCCGCCAATGGTACTTGCCCGCACGCGGGACGGAGAACGGTTTCGGCGGTCGCCAGTCCGTCCGGTTGTGGGCGAGAACGGCGTTGTTGACGTTGGCGGCCAGTTGATCGTGGTCTACCAACACGCCGACTCGTGCGTGCTCCGGTGCGCGGACGGCCAACACGTCGAGTCCGAGATGAAGTGCGCGATACTCGGCGACGTTGTTGTCGGGGACGCCGTCGTCGGGGACCGAGAGTCGGGCGACCCGCCTGCCGTCGCGTGTCTCGATGATGACGCCGAGACCACCGCTGCCCGTCTCTTGGTCGAACGACCCATCGCTCGTGATGTAGAAGTCACGATGGTGCGTGTGAGGCGGGTGGGCGATGTGCGGGGTGGGCGACTCATCGAACAGGTCACGTAATGAGGGATGACGGCCGTGAACGGCCATATTTGTCGTATCGATGTAGTATTACATAAATGTGCGGTTGGGTTCAGTAGGAAATGTCATGAGACAATAAAACGCGGGCGATGTTGTCCCATACCACAGATATATATGTAGTTACCCGCCATTTCAGGGTATGCCCGACGAGAGACTCAATCGGCGGACGTATTTGAAATTTGCAGGCGGAGCGGCAGCGTCGGCAGCGCTCGCTGGCTGTCTCGGTGGCGGCGACGGCAACGACCAAAACGATGGTGGCTCAGGTACCGACAGTACCACGTCGAGCACCGACAGCGGCGGGAACGGGAACTCCTCATCGGGAGACCTCTCCGTGACCATCACGCAGGGACAGATGCCGTCCACGCTCGACCCGCACAACCACCGGGAGACGACGACGGACAACGTCGTTCTCCAAGCCTACGAGGGCATCCTCTCGCGCGATAAGAAGGGGAAGATCACGAAGCAGTTGGCGACGAAGTACGAGCGAACCGGCGACAAGACGGTGGCGTTCACCATCCGCGACGACGTGAAATTCCACAGCGGCGAAAAGCTCACGCCGGAGGACGT
>NZ_JBAWAC010000051.1:0-3184 GCF_049589095.1 Haladaptatus sp.
GATCGAAAGAGGGTGAAACACGGCCCATGTTCAATGGTAACACGCAGCTTTGTACCCCCCCACCCCCTCGTTTCGGGTGGAACGTGGTCGAAGGTGGGTGGGGGGAGGGGCTTGTCTAGAACGAGAACCTTTATTACAACGTCTAGCTAACAATATCCGCAAACTAGAGTCTTTACTTTTCTAGAGGGGAGTATTCTTTGTAAGTTATCGGCTTCTGACACCCCACCACCCGACTTTTCCCGTTTCCACCTGAAACGAAGGGGTGGGGGTGTCCACCAATCTATCAAACAACCGTCATCTTTGCTCTCTTCGGCACACTGTTTCACCGAGATGACAATCGGGAACCAGCCGTTCTCTGGTCCTTTCCGTCTTCGTGGCTATTGGCAGACCTCGTCCAACGATACCATGGCACACTATGCTGCGATCAGTCGGATGCCCACGTCCTAGTCTTTTACCAACTCGATGAAAGATTTAGTACTCAAATAGGGGTTCAGCATCAATCGACTTCGTCCGGACCACGTACATCACCCCCACAAATATCGCAACCCCTCTATTTCCAGTGGAAACCACATCCCGTAGATGAGTTTCCGATGTCAGAGGTTTCGTGATAGCAATACGATGTGCCGTTCATTTCCCACGCGCGGGAACCACTAAACAACACGAAACAACACGATTGATCGAATCAAGCCCAACAGCACGAGGCCCGCGCACGTACAATAATCTTTGTAGAATATCATTTGATCACAATGGAGAGAAAATTGTTCGATCGGAATAGTTTTTCTCTGGATAGAAAATCAACCATTCCGGCAGTTCGCGTCCGTCGATTCCATCGTTTTTCGTTCGCAATCCCCTTCCCGTCGTGCCCTTTTTACACCATTTCTTTCCCACTTCAGTGAGTGAATTGTGTCAAGAGTTGTCTGACATAGGTTTAAGTGAATGGCGTAAAGTTCTACGCGCAACAGCCCCGTACGTCCGGCTCAATCTCGACAACGGTTTGTCTAGAGCGACTATCCGACACTGGGGTCTGGGAGGAAAAAGGATGGGATTGTTTACTGGTCTCAGGCAAAGTATTGCACGTGTGACCGACAAGCTCTTCACATCGGAAGAGCCGAAACGGATCGGTATCTATGGACCGCCAAACGCTGGAAAAACGACGCTCGCCAACCGCATCGCCCGCGATTGGACTGGTGACGCCGTCGGTCCGGAAAGCCACGTTCCACACGAAACACGGCGCGCACGACGGAAGGAAAACGTCGAAATCGAACGCGACGGTCGGAAAGTCACCATCGACATCGTAGACACGCCCGGTGTCACGACGAAAGTCGATTACGAGGAGTTTCTCGACCACGATATGGACAAAGAGGACGCCGTCCGTCGCTCCCGCGAGGCGACCGAAGGCGTCGCGGAAGCGATGCATTGGCTCCGTGAGGATGTCGACGGCGTTATCTACGTTCTCGATAGCTCGACTGACCCGTTCACGCAGGTGAACACGATGCTTATCGGTATCATCGAGAGTCAGGATCTGCCGGTGCTTATCCTCGCGAACAAAACTGACCTCGACGATTCGAGCGTCCAGCGGATTCGCAACGCGTATCCGCAACACGAGACGATTCCACTCTCCGCACTGGAGGGTGATAACATGGATGAAGTGTACACGAAGATCGCGGAGTACTTCGGGTGATCTCAATGCCAGAAGTGAAAAATTCAGACGACGGCGTCCAAGTCGACCTCATCGGTGGTGAGCGGATGGCCGGGAAGACCAGTATGGAGAAGATCCGGATGATACTGGACGGTGTCCGTGATGGAAATATCGTTATCCTAGAGGAGGGGCTCTCCCCCGACGAGGAGAGCAAGCTCATCGAGGTGACGATGACCGAGATCAGCCCCGACGAGTTCAGTGGTATCGAAATCGAGACCTACCCGCGCTCGAAGACATCCGATGGTGGCTTACTCGGTCGGTTGATGGGTCGTGAGTCGACCGATTCGAAACTCACGGTTATCGGCCCCGCAAACCAGATCGAGACGCTTCACAAGGACGAGAATCTCATCAGCGCGCTTATCTCCCACAAATAATGCCCCACAAGTGCACGAACTGTGGACGGACGTTCGCTGACGGGTCGAAGGAGATGTTGTCCGGTTGTCCCGATTGTGGTGGCAACAAGTTCCAGTTCCAACCGTCGGGATCCGCCCCGTCTCCAGGCGAAACGAAGGCCTCCACGACGGGTTCGAACCCGAAGGCTGCGGCGGCTACCACCGACAATTCGACGGTAACCGACGACTCGACCGCCACCGACACTCGATCCGAGACGGGCGCGGTCAGCCGCGCGACGAGTACCGTCAAAGGATGGGTCGGTTCGCGTAACCGCTCTGAATCCCCGGATTCAAGCGCTAACGAGCGACAACAGGGGCAACCCGAACACGAGCAGAAACCCTCTCAGCCGAGTACGTCCGCACGTTCGACGCCACCTCAAAAATCGCCGGTTTCACCGTCCGATTCGCCAGCCGATTCACCAGCTGATTCTCCGCCCGATTCGCCAGCCGATCCACCGTCCGATTCACCAGCCGATTCGAACGAGGATCGGGCACAGGCGAGTGCCCGTTCCGAAATCGTTCCGGAGGACGAACTCCCGGAGCGTCCAGGTGATGACGGAACGGGGACGGTCATCAAACCACCCGAGGACGACGACCAACCGAGTCTCGACGAACTCCGGGAGGAGCTCAACAGCCAATTCGAGAGCATCAAGGTGGTCGAACCGGGCCAGTACGAACTCAACCTGATGGAATTGTACGAACGCGACGAGTACATTATCGCCATGCGGGAGAACGGTCGCTACGTCATTCAGGTTCCCGACTCGTGGACCGGCCCGGTCGATAGCTGATTCTATCTAACGGCGTGCACTAGCAGGGATGGCGTCTTTGGACGGGCGTGATGGACACTGGTTGTATGAATCCATCCAAGCAACTCGCTCGGAGTCTCCTCTCGGGGTCGAAAGCGTACGGATACACGTTGACCGTTTGAGGTGGCGGCGCGATACTGATGAATCAGTACGGCTCACCGCGAATTCCGGAAATCTTCTGTTACGTCGCCGGTGCGCTGATCGCGTTCGGTATCCTGGCGAGCGTGACGTTCGAGAACCTGTTTTCCGATCCGAACTCGGATCACGACGAACAACTCATCGTCGCC